>JAVHXR010000252.1 GCA_031119515.1 Propionicimonas sp. | reverse complement strand
GTGACGATCCAGCTCGACGGATCTCGTTATTTGAGACATTTGTCTCGTGATGCGGCGCGGGAGTTGCGGACGGATCCCGATCGGACGAGGCTATGGAGCGCAAGATCGGCAACGGAGCCGCCCCCTTCGAGATTCAGGAAGGCATGCTGATGACGGCTCCAGCACTTGTGGTCGTGTCCCAGGGCAGTGCTGACCCGCGGGTCGCGCAGGTCACCCACGAACTCCGAAAGGGCCTGCAGTCGCTCCGCCCCGAACTTGTCGTACACGGCGCCTTCCTCGACCAGTGCCCGCCCAGTGGCAGCCAGGTGGTGTCGCAACTGGTCCGGCAGGGCGTCGAGGAGATCGTCTTCGTCCCGCTCCACCTCACCAACGCCATCGAGGCCGATCCGGCCATCGACGCGATGGTGCATCGCTGTCGGGTCAGCAACCCCGATATCCGGTTCAGCACCTCCCGGCCGATCGGCCCGGAACTGAGCCTGCTCACGGTGCTCGACCTCCGGATGCGCTCGGCGCTGTCGAACGCGCGTTGCCTCGAGCTGGACGGCCTCGTCCTGTCCTCCGAGACGGCCGGTGACGTTCGCGGCAGCGCACTGCTCGCCCGGCGGGCCCGGCAGTGGTCGACCCACCACCGGCTGCCCTGCCTGACGGCGGTCGCCGACGACTCCGGTCCGTCGGTGTCGCAGGCGATCATGGGCCTGCGCGCCCAGGGACGGCGTCACATCGCGGTCGGATCCTTCTTCCTCAGCGCCGACAGCGCCTACCAGACCCAGGCCGACCTGGCCTACCGGTACGGCGCGGTGTCGGTCAGCGAGCCGATCGGCGCCGCCCGCGAGGTGCTCGACCTCGTCCTCGCCCGGTACGCGTTCGCCGCGATGGACCTGCTCGACTTCGGAATCGAGGAGGAGCTCGAGCAGCCCGAGACCCCGCACCTCAGCGTCGTCGGCGCCTGAGGGGCTACCCGCTGGCGGCGGCGAGCCGCCGCTTCTCGGCCGCGACGTCGAAGTCGGCCACGGGCCAGTCGACGTCCAGCCCGGCGAGGGTCTCCCGCAGCAGTTCAGCGACCGCCCAGTTGCGGTACCACTTCCGGTCCGCCGGGATGACGTGCCAGGGCGCGAGTTCGGTGTTGCACAACTCCAGTGCGGCCTGGTACGCCTCCATGTAGGCCGGCCACTTGGCGCGGGCGTCCAGGTCTCCCGGGTTGTACTTCCAGTGCTTGGTGGGATCCTCCAGCCGGGCGGACAGCCGGGCCAGCTGCTCCTCGAAGGAGACGTTCAGCATGCACTTGACGATCGTGGTGCCGCGGGCCGCGACCTCCGCCTCGAACTCGTTGAGCTCGTCGTAGCGCTTGCTCCACTCCGACTCCGGCACCAGGCTCTCCACCCGCACCACCAGGACGTCCTCGTAGTGGGAGCGGTCGAAGATCCCCACCATGCCGCCGGACGGCAGCGCCCGGCGGATCCGCCACAGGTAGTGGTGGCTGCGCTCCTCCTGCGTCGGAGCCTTGAACGACGTCAGCTCGACGCCCTGCGGGTCGACCAGCCCGATGGCGTGGCGGATCACACCCCCCTTTCCCGAGGTGTCCATGCCCTGCAGCACGACGAGGACGCTCCGGGCGGTGTCGGGGTTGGTACGGCCGTGGGCATACAGGCGCTCCTGCAATTCGGAGAGCTCAGGGGCGAGCGCCGCGGTCTGGTCGCCGGCATCGGCCTTGCCCACGCCCGGGTAGCCCGGGGTGGCGGAGGCGTCCAGCGAGGCCATCGACACCGGCCCCCTGGGCAGCCGCAGCAGCGAACTGAGCGGTGCGGCGGCCGGCGCGGCGGCCGACGCGGACGAGGTCTTCTTCTGCCTGGACTTCTTCGCCATGCTCGTAGTGTGCCGTTCCCGGCGCGCCGGTGGAAGGATGTGCCAATGACCGACAACAGCCCGCGGAGCCTGCGATGACGCTTGCGGTCCACCCGCCGCTGGAGCCCATGCTCGCCCGCTCGGCGGCCACGATCCCGCCCGGGATGGCCTATGAGCCGAAGTGGGACGGCTTCCGCTGCCTCGCCTTCCGCGACAACGACGAGCTCTCGCTGGTCTCGCGCAATGGGCGTGACCTGACGGTGTACTTCCCGGAGGTGGTGGCCGCGCTGCTGGCCAACACTCCCCCGCGATGCGTGCTCGACGGCGAGCTGATCGTGATCGACGGCACCCGGCTGGACTTCGTCCGGCTGACCGAGAGGATCCACCCCGCGGCGAGCCGCGTCGAGTTGCTCTCCCAGACCTGGCCGGCCTCGTTCGTCGCCTGGGACCTGCTGGCGCTGGACGACGCCACCCTGCTGGAACTCCCCTTCACCGCGCGGCGCGAGGCCCTGGAGCGGGCGCTGGCCAATGCCGACGCCCCCGTGTACCTGACCCCGTTGACAACCGACCTCGCGGTAGCGACCCGCTGGTTCTCCGAGTTCGAGGGAGCGGGCCTGGACGGGGTCGTTGCGAAGCCCCTCGACGGCCCCTACCTTCCGGGGCAGCGAGCGATGGTGAAGATCAAGCACAAGCGCGAGGCGGATGTGGTGGTCGCCGGCTACCGGCTGCACAAGAACTCCACCCCCGAGCGCCGGCTGCTCGGCTCGCTCCAGCTCGGGCTGTACGACGACGCCGGCACGCTGCACTTCGTCGGCGTCGCCGCGGCCTTCCCCGACGCCACCCGCGCCTCCCTGGCACAGATGATGGGCGAGCTGGAACTGGCCGCCGGTGACGACCACCCGTGGGCGGCAGCCGAGGTGCGCGGCCGGCGTCCGGGCGCGCTCAGCCGGTGGAGCACCGAGCTGAAGGAGACCCACCTGATCGACCCGCCGCTGGTGTGCTCGGTCGGCTACGAGCACATGGAGGGAACGAGGTTCCGCCACACCGCACGGTTCCTGCGCTGGCGACCCGACCGCGAGCCGTCCTCGTGCACGTTCAACCAGCTCGAGGAGGTCGTCTCCTTCGACCTCGACGAGATCCTCGGACGCGGGTAGGCATCCCGACCGCGGCCGCATGGCCGGTGCGGCCGCTCCGCCGAACGGCGGTCCCGCCCTTCAGTCCCAGTTGTCCGGGTTCTTCTTCGACGGCTGGACGCGGGGAGGTTCGCCCGGCATCTTCGGGTACTCCGGCGGGTAGGGCAGCTCCCCCTCCCCCGCCGCGGCGTCCCGCTCGTACCACTCCAGCGCCGTGGCGAGCGAGGACGGCTCGGCATCCTCCAGCGCCTGCCACAGGTCACCCTTCCCGGCGAACCGGCCGGGCATCGTCAGCAGCGTGAAGTCGGTTGGCTGGACGTCGTCCAGTTCATCCCAGGACACCGGGGCCGACACCAGTCCGCGCGGCGTCGGCCGGATCGAGTACGCCGACGTCATCAGGCGGTCCCGCGCCATCTGGTTGAAGTCGACGAAGATCCGTTCCCCTCGCTCCTCCTTCCACCAGTTCACCGTGACCTGGGCTGGCATCCGGCGGGCGAGTTCGCGGCCGACGGCGATCGCGGCGTGACGGACGTCGATGAAATCGGCGGCACGGATCGGGGCGAAGACGTGGATCCCGCGACCCCCGCTGGTCTTGGGGAAGCCGGTGAGGCCGGCATCGGCCAGCACGGCGCGGAGCTCGTGGGCGGCCGCGACCGCCATCGCGAAGTCCGAGCCCGGCTGGGGGTCGAGGTCGATCCGCAGCTGGTCGACGGCATCGGTGTCGCGCGCCCTGACCGGCCAGGGGTGAAAGCGGACGGTGCCGAGGTTGACCATCCAGATCACGCTCGCCAGGTCTGCCGGGGCGACCTCGACCGCCGTCCGTCCGGACGGGAACGTGATCGTGGTCGTCTGCACCCAGTCCGGGGTCTGGGCGGGGGCGCGCTTCTGGTAGAAGGCCTCGCCGCGTCCGTCGGCGCGGGTGGCCACCACGACGTCCTCCCGCACCCCGCCGGGCCAGCGCTCCATCGTTGTCGGACGGTCCCTGAGCGCGTTCACGATGCCCGGCCCGACCGCCAGGAAGTACTCCGCCACCCCGCGCTTGGTCACGCCCAACTCGGCGAAGTACGGCTTGTCCGGGCTGGACAGCCGCACCGGCCGGCCGGCGACGTCCAGTTCGATCGCGGTGTCAGGCATTGGCCCACGATACGCACCCGGTTGTCGGGGTGAATAGGGTGGAGGCACCGTGAGGAGGCTGGGCATGGAGCTATCGGTCATCAAGACCCCGGACGAGTGGCGCAAGCAGCTGAGCGCGTTCGAGTACCACGTGCTGCGCGAGGGCGGCACCGAGCGTCCGTTCACCGGGGAGTACACCGACCTCGACTCCCCCGGTGTCTACAGCTGCAAGGCGTGCGGCGCCGAGCTGTTCCGCAGCGAGCACAAGTTCGCCTCCCACTGCGGCTGGCCGTCGTTCTTCACCAGCGCTGCCGAGGACCGGGTCAGGTACCTGGAGGACACCAGCATCCCCGGCCGTGCCCGCACCGAAGTGCGCTGCGCGGCATGCGACTCCCACCTCGGCCACGTCTTCGCCGGCGAGGGCTACGACACCCCGACCGATCTGCGGTACTGCATCAACTCGGTCAGCCTCACCTTCGAGCCCACCAGCGACTGACGGGCTGGTCGGCGCGTCAGCCAGCCCGGAGCGCCCGGAAAAGTTACCCTCGGCACGTGGGAGCGAGGAACCAGCGAGCGGCGCCGCGCCTGTTCGAGGAATCGGTGGCGGCGATGGCGGCGATGCCGTGGCGTCCCGAACTGCTGGTCGAGGAGCTCCCC
>JAVHXR010000251.1 GCA_031119515.1 Propionicimonas sp. | reverse complement strand
GTGCTCACCTCGGGAGGGTGGGATTCCGTAACCGCGGTGCCGCCCCGAGAGCCATCGCTGACGCCCGCCGCGAGCGTGCCATCCTCGGCTGGTGGGCCCGGCTGGATCGAGGCGAAAGTGAGCGCGAACGTAGACTCGACGGTCCGCTGGACCGACGGGGAAAGGATCCACGAGTTTCGCCTCGACGCTGGCGACGAGCGCAGGTGGACGATTAGCGTGCCGGCTGCGTACCTGGTGGTCATCACCGTCGCCGGCGACGGCACCGGGAAGGTGGCGTGCGGCGTCACGGACTTCCTGGGGGGCCGGTCCACGAGCGTGGAGGCCTACCCCGGGGATCGGGCTCCGGTCACGAGGTGCCACTCGTTTGGTCCGGTCTACGCGTCCGGGTACCAGCCTGACCCGGACAAGCGGCACCTGGTCACCTTCTCGGCAACGGCCAGCGATGAACTGGCGGCGTGGCGGCTCACCGAGAACGGGGTCCAGTTCGGCACCGTCGCGACCGCCACGGATCGGGTCAACGGCGGGACGGCGGCCGCGGTGGTTGCCAACATGGATGGTGTAAGTAGCTGCGCGTTCCGGCTCGACGATCAACCTGAGGTCGAGAAGTCAGTCCGTCTGCCGGGCGAGATCGCGGTTTGCGGAGCCGCGGTCGGCTGACGGGCCGGATTAGCGCAGCCACGAGTATCGCGAACGCGGTATCAATAGGGTTCTGTGTATGCGGACCGGCTGGGTGATCGCCCCACTCATGACTGTGCTGGTGTCCCCAGCGACAGGTTGCGCGTGCGCCGCCGTGTCCTGCCCCGCCCCCGTTGGCGAGGTTACGGAATCGGCGACACCTGGCGCGACCCTGAAGGTCGACCTGTCCCAGCTCTGGGACTGTGAATCCACACCACCGCTGACCTGTGGAGTCGTAGTCCTCAACGAGGTGCGCGTCGACCTAGTCTCCGCTCGCGACACCTCGACACCCGTTGACACAGCGACGGTGCCGGTCGCACCGGATGCAACAGCGCTGGCCGAGCTGACCCTGCCCGTCGACGCCGCTGGTGTGTTCTTCGTGATGCACGACACGACCGTTCTCGACTCGATTTCGGTGACCCGCCCCGAATAGGCCCGTTGGCTGATTACGGCCTCGATCGGGTGCGGGACGATCGACGCAAATACGACCTGATCTGCCGCCGGCGGGCGGGTTCCGCGAGTCTGGATCACGTTCTCGCACGCTCGGCGGGAGTCATGACGGGACCTCTGGCCGAAAGCTAGCGTGTGCGTGGAACACCCAATGGCGTCGGTGGCAGGCTTGCCGACCAACCCTCACGTTCGGTCAGTCGCGATCACTTGTTGAGACTGACGCCTCGGCCCCATTCCGAGGTCTGCCTGAGCGTCCGGTTGCTGTCGTCTGGTGTCGCGGGCCAGATGTCGAAGCGATACAGCTCGAGGGGGGGATCCTCGGCGACTTCAATGTCGGCGGCATCGCGGCCCCGCGCGGCGCAGCGGACAGCATAGGTGCCCGGAGCGGGCACGATCTCATCAAAGACGTCTCCCACGCCACCGAGCGGGTGGAGGCAGAGGTCGCCCTCCGGGGAGTCCACGACGATCAAATCGACGTCCTCCCACTCGTCCAGGCCCAGATCCGGACGTTCGTCGTGGTACTCGATCTCCACCCTGACGAGGTCGGTGTGCACCTTCGTAAAGACCCACGCACCACCCGTGCCAGGTGGTGGTGGCCATAGCAAGGGCGTGCCCACGTCGTTGGGAGGTGGACTCGCGTCGACCAGTTCACCGACCCAGAACGAGCCATGATCGGCTCCGACAACGCCTTCCCATGTGGTCACGAAATCACCTTCACCGTGTACTTGTCGTTCACGAGGACTCGGAGGCCCTCCAGCAATCGGGGTTGCATGAGAGCCGGAAGGCTCTGGCGGCCAGACAATCGGAGGCAGACTCATCACGCGGAGAACGGAAGCCATTATTACCGAATCGTTAGGTGGCGTCCGGGCTGCGCGATCCCGGCAGTCACGGTAGCGATCCTTGACATGCTGATCTCGAGCGTGGCCGAACCCGTGTCGCGGCGTCGCGCCCGCCGGAGACGGGCAGCGCGGGACAACCCGGCGCCCTGAGATCCGCTGACGGAGGCCCCCCAGAGACTGGACTCGAAGCCACAGAGCCCCTGCTGGACGCGACAGCGACCAAGGCTCGGCTGGCCGGCGACGGACGCGCTGATGCGCTGATGCGCGGCAGTATCCCGAGCCGTCGGCGGCATCACTCGACAACACGAACATCTGCCGCGAGGTGCGGGGAGCGATGCGCCACGGCCGGTGTGGTGTCGTGGGAGGATGGATGGCATGCGGACACTGGTCTGGGCGTGGTGAGTGACACCGCTTTGCTGACGTCCGATTGGAGGGCTCGGCTGGTTCAGACAAGGACGATCACCGTCACGATGGCGTGCTTGATCGCATTTGTCGGGGCTGGCGTTCTGGTTGTCGGCTTCGTTGTTGGGTTCCTGCCGGTGGTTCTCGGCTCCGGTCTGTTGGCGGTCGGTTCGGTTCTTCTCGTGTTGGGGTGTCACTGGCTCCGGATCCGCTACTGGAGGCGACGGGGCGAGCGATTTCCCCCGGTGAGTGGTTGGGGCATCGTGACCGATCGACAGGCTATCTGGGCCCTTGCTCTGGCGGGTGTCTTCTGCCTTGGGCAAGCGGTGTACACAGCGATCAACGAGCCGCAGGGACTGCCCAACGCGCTGTGGGCCGTCATCCCGGGTTTCCTCCTGGTTGCTGTGGTCGCCCTCCCGGGCGTGGTGACTCGACACAATGCGGACGCGATCGCCGCGAACTACTTGGCACGCCACCCAGGACTGGACGCTGACCGAGCCACGTAGCCCTCGCGGGGCGCCCGCCGTTTCGGCGCCGGCGAGCAGACGTCCAGGGAGGCAGGGTCGCTTCTCTGAGCCGGTGAAGCTACCAGCCGGTGGCAGGCTTGCCGACCAACCCTCACGTTCCGCCAGTCGCGATCACTTGTTGAGACTAACGCCTCGGCCGCACTCCGAAGTCTGCTTCAGCGTCCGGTTGCTGTCATCCGGTGCCGCGGGCCAGATGTCGAAGCGATATAGCTCCAGGGGGGGATCCTCAGAGACTTCTATGTCGGCGGCATCGCGGCCCCGCGCGGCGCAGCGGACCGCATAGGTGCCCGGACCGGGCACGATCTCGTCAAAGAAATCTCCCCCACCACCCAGTGGAAGGACGCAAAGGTCGCCCTCCGGGCAGTCCACGACGATCAGGTCGACGTCCTCCCACCCGTCCAGGCCCAGCACCGGACGTTCGTCGTGGTACTCGATCTGCACCCCAACCAGGTCAGTGTGTACCTTCGTAAAGACATACGCACCACCCGTGTCAGGTGGTGGCGGCCACAACAAGGGGATGCTAAAGCCGTAGTCGGGTAAACCGTCGTCGAATTGTGTCCAGTCTTCGACGCCGACCCAGAACAGTTGATGATCAGCTCGGACAACACCTTGCCACGTGGTCATGCGGTCACCTTTACCGTCTACTTGTCGCCCACGAGGACGCGGTTGTCGCTACACATCTTGTTCAGCGATTTCCCCATCTGGCCCCGTTGTGAGCGGCTAGTACCTGCCACCTGCCACCTGCGCAAGCCCTGAGCCCCCGACCCGACAACTTGCGCCCAGCCGCATCCCCGGCACACCCGCACCCGCCGGTGGTGGAGGCAACTCCCTGCGGTAATGATGCGAACCAGGTGATCGTCACAATGGTCACCCTCCCTCGCCATCGGTCGGTTCCCGCCATCGCACGAGCCTACGCTAGGGCATTCGTGGCCAGCCTGTACGCATTTTCGACGCACCTCAGAACGACGGATTCTTTCGCACTCTGCTCAGGTTGGACATCTGATTCCCGCGATTCTGCCGCCGTGCGTGGGGATGCCCTCGCCGATCCGGACCGCTTCATTCCTGCTGCAGATCGGGAGGCTGGAGCCTCCTCGTCAAGAACAGGGTGGTCCCATGGAAGGGGTGCACTTCCCCTTGCGGGGTTTCAAGGAATCCCAATTTGGCCAAGACCCTGCGAGAGGCGACGTTCCAGTCCCAGACTGTGGCCCACAGGCGTTCGTGCCCAGACCATCTCGCCCAGTCCAGGACTGCCGACGCGGCCTCCGTCGCGTACCCCTGGCCCCACACCCTGCGTAGCAGCTCGAACGCCAGCTCGGGTTCGCCTTCCGACCCTCTTCTAGTGTTGAGCAGCCCGCAGTAGCCGATGACATCGCCGTCGGCCTTTCGCTCTACCGCGAGAAGACGGATGGATGCGGGATCGTCTCTTCGGATGGAATCCTCGAGGTCTTCGACCGTGGGGCGCCCTTCAGCATCGATTCGGCGGTGGGAGGGCAGTCTCGGATCACGTTCGGTCCAAAGCTCACGCTGGACGCCAGCGTCTGCTGGTCGCCACGGTCTGAGCAGCAACCTGTCGGTCTCGAGGACGATGTCTGTCTCTGCGGTCCATCCGCCTGCCATGACAGAACCCTCGCATCTATCAAGCGCGCTGTCGTGCCGCGATGCGCCAGCGGTGCGCGTGCTTGTCTCGGCTGCCTTGGGCGGGTCTCTTGGGTTGCAGTTGCGTCACGACTCTTGACCTGGCTGCGGCTGGTCGGCCTTGGGATCAGAATCGTGGCGTGAGGCTGCGCAGGGTTCGGTGGTTGGTGATGGTCGCGGCGGCGCTTTTCTTGCTCGCCGGTTGTACGCCGTATCCCGATGGTGCGGTGG
>JAVHXR010000250.1:2568-4772 GCA_031119515.1 Propionicimonas sp. | reverse complement strand
TGTTCCCCGCCGTGACCACCAAGCTTAAGCCGGACGGCGCGATCGACGTCGACTGGATGCAGCGGAGCATCGACCGCCTGATCAAGGCCGGCGTCTCGGGCGTCATCGTGCTGCCGATGCTGGGCGAGAACGCCTCCGCGCCGCTGCCCTGGGATCGCGTGGTGTCCCACGAGCTGCGGGTGGCCGGATCACACGGGATGGCGGCCGTCGACTACCCGGCGATGCTCGACCTGGTCGCCTCCGGCCGGCTGGATCCGGCCGCCCTGGTCGCCTCCGTGATCGGCTTCGACGCGCTGCCGGCCGCGCTCGCCGCGATGGATGCCCCCGACGCCGGCCCGGGCGGACTCGTCGTCGCCGCGCTCGTGCCCGAACCCTGAGCCGGCACCGGCTCACCCGGCTTCGCTGACCAGGCCGAGCTCGCCCCGGCGCCGACGCAGCGACGCCAGGCCACGCTGTTCGATCCTGCGGGCCGACGCCGGGGAGACACCGAGCCGACGGGCGACCTCGCGGTAGCTGTGGCACCTGCCGTCGGCGAACCCGAACCTGAGCTCGAGGGCCGTCCGTTGGTCAGGCGGGAGACGCCGGACGACCCGCCCCAGGGCCGCGGCGAACAGCCGGTCCTGCCACTCCGCCCGCTCGGGCGCGGCCGGGGCGTGGCTCAGCTCGTCCAGCGGGACCGGCGGGCGGAGGCCGATCAGCCGCGCCGTCCAGTCCCGGTCCCGCCCCAGCATCGCCGAGACGTCGTCCGGCCCGACCGTCCGGCCGAGATCCTGCGCCAACTGGTCGGCCAGCCCCACCACGCGGCGGTGGGCCACCGCGCGCCCGGCCGAGACGCCCAGGTGGCCGGCGAGCGAGCTGGTCACCCGGACGAGGTGCTGGCCGATCACCGGGACGGCGTAGGTGGTGAACCGCCCGCGGGTGTGGTCGAACCGCTGCAGCGCGCGCCCGAGCGCCAGGAAGCCCTCCTGGAAGAGCTCGTCGAACTCCACGCCGGTGCGCCTGGCCGCGGCCCGCGCCAGCTGGGCCACCAGCCGGAGGTTCGCCAGCAGGAAGTCGTCCCTGGCCCGGTCGCCCTCGGCCACCAGCCGGCGGAGTTCGGCCTCGGTGGCGTCGGTGCGCCACGGCTGGGCAAGCGCGTGGCGGGCGATCACGCCCGCCTCGATGGTGCGGGCGAGGCAGACCTCGCGCTCGGGGGTCAGCAGGGTGGCGGCGTCGAAGCGAAACATGCTCCACTGTGCGGCGCCACTCCCGCCGCCGTCAGCAGCCGGCGACCAGCCGACAACACCGCGACACCACCGGACCCTCGCGGCCTCGCCGCCCGGGCGCCTGGACCTAGATCGCCGGGCCGGTGGCGAGGGCCAGCAGCCGCTTGCGGCGCGACTCCAGATCGACCAGGGCGGCGAACATCCGGTTGTAGGCCGGCTGGTCCTCGACCGGGTTCGTGCGCTGCAGCCGGGACTTCAGGGCGTCGATCTGCCGCGCTGTCGAGAGCAACTGGACCCCGGCGGCATACTCGGCGGCGTACGCCTCGGTCGGCTCCCGCAACGCCGGCTCCACCGACAGCGTGATCACCAGCTGCCCGACCACCGGGTCGTCGGCCTCGTCGATCAGCCGCTGCGCCCAGTCCCCCGTGCGGTCCTCGACCGCGCTGATCCTCTCGAACAGCAGTCGATAGGCCGGGTGTGTGAAGTCGTCGGGGACCAGGTCGTTCAGTGTCGGGGAGAACACCTCGGGTACCCGCACAAGCAGCCGCAGGGTGCCGCGCTCGGCCTCCCACCGCCGGTCGCGCGGATCGGGGAGCTGGAGTTCCTCCGGCCGCCGCGGCTCCGCGACCGGCTCGTGCGGACGGGCACCGGAACGGACGCGCTTCACCTCGGCTGCCACCTCGTCGGGGTCCGAGACCCCGAGCATCTTGGCAAGCTCCCTGATGTAGCCCAGGACCAGCGAGTTGTCCCGGATGCTGCTGATCAGCGGAGCGGCCGCCCGCAGCGCCGCCGTCCGTCCCTCGACCCGTTCGAGGTCGAATCCCGAGATGGTGTTCCGCATGACGAAGGTGTACAGCGGGATCCTGCGGCCGACGAGTTCCCGGACGGCCGCGTCCCCCTTCTGGATGCGCAGGTCGCAGGGGTCGAGCCCGGACGGTTCGACCGCGACATAGGTCTGGGAGGAGAAGCGCTGGTCGCCCTTGAACACCTTCAGCGCGG
>JAVHXR010000250.1:1603-2558 GCA_031119515.1 Propionicimonas sp. | reverse complement strand
TGAAGATCACCTCGCCGGCCTGGACGTCGGAGGTGCCGATCAGCCGTTGCAGCATCCGGGCATGGTCGTCGCCGAACGCCGTCCCGCAGGACGCCACCGCGGTGTCGATCCCGGACAGGTGGGCCGCCATCACGTCGGTGTAGCCCTCCACGATCACGGCCTGGTTCTTCTTCGCGATGCTGCCGCGGGCCAGGTCGAGGCCGTAGAGCACCTGCGACTTCTTGTAGACCGGGGTCTCCGGGGTGTTGAGGTACTTGGCCGGCATCCGGTCGTCGTCGAACAGCCGGCGGGCGCCGAACCCCAGCACCGAGCGGCCGGCGTCGCGGATCGGCCACAGCAGCCGGCCCTGGAAGTAGTCCCACCCGCTCTCGCGGACCAGGCCGGCCCGGACCAGTTCGGCGTCGCTGAATCCCCTCGCCTTCAGGTGGGCACCGAGTTCCTTGCCGCCCATCGGCGCGAACCCGATGCCGAAGCGCTCAGCGGCCTCCCGGTCGAAGCCGCGGTCGGCCAGGAACTGGCGTCCCGGCAACGCCTCGGGGGTGGTCAGCCGGGCGGCGAAGAAGTCAGCCGCCTCCCGGTTCGCCTCCAGGATCCGCAGCCGCAGCCCCGGCTCGGGGCGGTCCCGTCCGCCACCCTCGGTGTACCGCAGCTGGATGCCTGCCCGGTCGGCAAGCCACTCCACCGCCTCCACGAAGGTGACGTTGTTGATCTTCTGGACGAAGCTGATGACGTCCCCGCCTTCGCCGCAGCCGAAGCAGTGGTAGAAGCCGCGGGCCGGAGTCACCCGGAAGCTCGGTGTCTTCTCCTCGTGGAACGGGCACAGCCCGGTCAGCGAGCCGCCGCCGGCATTGCGCAGCGTGACATAGGACCCGACGACGTCCTCGATCCGGGAGCGCTCCCGGACCGTCGCCAGGTCCTCGTCGTTGATCAGCCCGGCCCGGCCCATGTAGCAGTT
>JAVHXR010000250.1:0-1593 GCA_031119515.1 Propionicimonas sp. | reverse complement strand
CTACTGACCCTTCGGCAGCCGGTCGGCGTCCCAGCCGAGGTGGGTGAGGGCGGCGTCGAAGGCGAACCTGTCGGTCATCCCGCCGACGTAGGTCACCGCGGCCCGGACCCGCCCGGAGGCAGGAAGCCCGGCCGCGTCCAGGTCGGCGGGGAGCAGCTCGGGACGCTCGCAGTAGAACTCGACCAGAGCGGTCAGGACGGCGATCACCGCCTCCGACTGCGCCAGCGACTCAGGGCGGGTGTAGATCCGCTCGTAGTTGAAGGCGCGCAGCGACGCCAGCGCCGCTGCCGGCTCCGCCGCCATCGACACCCGGCCACTGGCGCTGGTCGCGGCCACCACCGCCCGGACGAAGCTCCCGAGCTGCTCGCGACGGCTGCTGCCGCACACCTCGACCACCTCCCCTGGCAGGTCGGCCAGCCCGACGATGCCGGCCCCCACCGCGTCCTCGAGGTCGTGGGCGCAGTAGGCGATCCGGTCCGCCCAGCTGACGATCTCGCCCTCGATCGTGGCCGGGGAGGGACGCGACCAGGAGTGGTTGCGCACCCCGTCCAGGGTCTCGGCGCAGAGATTGAGCGAGGTGAGGACGACGTCGGCCCCCCACGGGCCGTGGTCGTAACCCTCCGGCAGGAAGGCGTCGAACGCGTCCTCGCTGGCGTGCCCGCCGGGGCCGTGGCCGCAGTCGTGGCCGAGCGCGATCGCCTCGGCAAGGGTGGCGTTCGCCCCCACGCCACGAGCGATCGAGGTAGCCACCTGCGCCACCTCGAGGGCGTGGGTGAGCCGGGTGCGCTGGTGGTCGGTCGGGAACACGACCACCTGGGTCTTGCCGGCCAGCCGGCGGAAAGCTGTGGAGTGCACGATCCGGTCCCGGTCGCGCTCGAAGCAGGTGCGCTCGGCGTCCGGTTCCTCGGGGACGGCGCGGCTGCCCGCCCCGCGCGCGATCGCGGCCCCCGGGCGGAGCAGCGCCGCCTCCGACTCCTCGCGGGCCTGCCTCCCGACCGGTTCCCCTGGCCGGATCTCCCCGGCGGAGTCGGCGTGGGCCCGCACCACCTCTGCGTCGGCATGGCCCGCCATCGTCCCTGCCCAGGCGGCGGCGCGAGCTGTCAGTTCCGGCACCCCCCCATCCTTCCACTCCGGTGACCGGTGCCGCGGCGGCGACCGGCGGTGCGTCCGTCCGGCCACACCGCCGGAGGGACACCCACGTCCTCTACGCTGGGGCCATGTCACAGGACCCGCAGGAGCCGAGCGGTCCGACTCCGGCACAGCCGCAGCGGCCCTACGCCTATCCGAACCAGCCCCAGGGGGGCGGTTACGGCCAGCCCCAGCCGTACGGCCAGCAGTACCCGCCCCAGCCGTACCCGCAGCCCTACCCCGGCCAGGCACAACCGCAAGCCGGGCAGCCCTACCCCGGCCAGGCACAACCGGCCTACCCGCAGCCTTACCCGGCCCAGACCGCCTACCCCGCCTCGTACGCCGGGACCGCCTACCCTGCCCCCGGGAGCTACGGCACCGCCCAGAAGCCGAAGTCCCCTGTGCTCGGGATCGTCGGCCTCGCCATCGTGGCGCTGGCCACGCTGGCGGGGGCCGCGCTCGCGG
>JAVHXR010000249.1:2216-4774 GCA_031119515.1 Propionicimonas sp. | reverse complement strand
CGGGCCGTCCGGTCCGCTTCGCCAGCCACCCCACCAGCGCGAACTCCGGGTCGGAGAAGTCCGCCACCAGTTCCGGGGAGTACTCAAGGGTCGAGGTGGCTGCCTCCCAGGTCGTCCAGGCCACCCCGGCCGGCAGATGGACCGCAGGATCGGGATCGAAAAGCAGCTCGTGGTACGCCGCAATCCGGTCACCGCTGAACCCGGCCGGCAGTGGCGCCTCGAACCGTTCCCACCATTCCGGGGCGAGGTTCGCCGCGCCGCCGTTGTAGTACCAGTCGAGCTCGCTGCGGCGCAGCGTGAAGATGCCGCGCAGCACGAGTTCGGTCACCCGCTCCGGGTGGGCCTGGGCGTAGGCGAGCGCCAGCGCGCTCCCCCAGGAGCCGCCGAAGACCAGCCAGGAGTCGATCCCCCGGTCGGTCCGGAGCCTCTCCAGGTCGGCGACGAGGTGCCAGGTCGTGTTCGCCGACAGGTCGGCGTCCGGGACGCTGGCGTGGGGGGTGCT
The DNA here is from genome assembly GCA_031119515.1 of Propionicimonas sp. GTDB lineage: Bacteria > Actinomycetota > Actinomycetes > Propionibacteriales > Propionibacteriaceae > Propionicimonas. The sequence goes on along the minus strand of JAVHXR010000249.1, from coordinate 4,272 downwards.
GCGGCCGCAGCCGCGCTGGTCGACCAGCACGATGCGGTAGCGCCCGGGATCGAAGAACCGGCGGTAGGCGGGGGTGATCCCGCCGCCGGGGCCGCCGTGGACGAAGACCGCCGGCTTCCCAGCGGGGTTGCCGCACTCCTCCCAGTGCAGCTCCTGGCCGTCGCCGACCGCCAGCATCCCGGACGCGTACGGCTCGACCGGAGGGTAGAGCACGGGCTCGGGACGGACGGAGGGAGAGGACGCCGGCGGGCTACTCGTCATCGTCGTCGAAGTCGTCGATGATGTGCATCGCGGCCTCCTCGGCGCTGGCAGCCGCCCCGTCGATCCCGACGTCGTGGCCGACGCTCTCCGCCTCGACGTCCTCGCCGGTGTAGCCGCCGTTGGCGTCCACCAGCCGTCCGGCCCGGCGGTTTCCCACCTCCCGGGGTTCGCTCGGGTCGGCGTTCCACGGGGTCTCGTCCGGGACCGCCTCCGGGGTCTCCTGGGTGATCCGCTGGTCGAGGGTCTCGCCCCGCCTCATCTCTGCCGGGGTGTTGCCGTAGCCCTGCGCCGTCGACCAACGCTCGGAGGTGACATACCCCTCATCGAGCACGTCGTCGACGCCGCGGTCCAGGAGGGTCTCCTCCGGCTGCAGCTGGTCGAGTTGCTCCGACTCGTCGGGAACAGCCTCGTCGTACTCGGTCGTCATGCCCCTAGCCTGCCACGGTGACCGCCAACTGGCACCAGACCAGCGCCACAACCGACCCGCGAGTCACGGCAGCCACACCCGGCCGGCGTCCCCGCCGAGCGCGAACCCCACGCCCGCCCGGGGCGGCGGGCGCCCTATGATGCCGTTCCTATGCCCGAGTTGCAGGCCCGTGTGCCAGATCCCGTCCCCGACGGCAACCGCCGCAGCTACTTCGACCTCGTCCAGGCCGTGTTCTGCGGGCTGCTGCTGATCTCGAACATCGGCGCCACCAAGCTCATCGCGTTCGGCCCCCGGGTCGAGCTCGGCGGCTTCCCGATCCTGCCGATCGTCACCGACGGCGGCGCCTTCCTGTTCCCGCTGACCTACATCCTGGGCGACATCCTCGCCGAGGTGTACGGGCTGCGCAGGGCCCGCAGGGCGATCCTGATCGGCTTCGCGCTGGCGCTCCTGATGTCGGTGACCTTCCTGGCCGTGGACGCAGCTCCGGCCTCGCCGGACTGGCCGAACAACGACGCCTGGCACGCCGTGCTGGGCTTCGTCCCGAGGATCGTCGTGGCCAGCCTGCTGGGATACCTGGTCGGGCAGCTCCTGAACGCGTACGTGCTGGTCTGGATCAAGCGCCGCTGGGGCGCCGGCCGGCTGTGGGTGCGGCTGATCACCTCCACCCTGGTCGGCGAACTCGCCGACACGCTGGTGTTCTGCCTGATCGCGTTCGGCCCGCTCGGGGCGGTCTTCGACGGCCAGTCGATCCCCTGGGACACCCTGGTCAACTACATCGCCGTCGGGTGGATCTACAAGGTGCTGGTCGAGGTGGTCATGCTGCCGGTGACGTACTGGGTGATCCGGGTGGTGAAGCGGCACGAGGCGGAGGTCGCCCACTAATCGCGGGTCGGCGCCGGCGGGCCGCCGGAAGGAGGACACTGGTGCCACCCGTACCGAAGGACCAGCACAGATGGCACCCCCCTCGCGGCTGATCGGTCTGGCTGCCCTCACCCTGGCCGTGGCCGGCTGCACGGCGTCCACGACCCCGCCGGGACCGACCGTGACCTCCTCGCCTACGGCGACGGCACCGACGGTCCTGGCGCCCGCGAGCGCCGCCGCGGCGCTCGCCGCGCATCCGGCCGCGCACACTCCCCCCGCCTACGATCCCGAGGAGACCGAGCGGCTCTGGCTGCGCAGGGGTGAGAACACGATCGACACCGGCGGCAGCTACCGGGTGCGCGGCTGGGTGCGCGGCAGCATCGTGGTGGACGCCGGCACCGAACCGGTCGTGCTGGTGCTGGACGGCCTCGACCTGCGCTCGAGCGAGGGACCGGCGATCGACGTCAAGTCCGCCGGGACGGTCCTGGTCGTCGCAGAGGAGGGCAG
>JAVHXR010000249.1:0-2206 GCA_031119515.1 Propionicimonas sp. | reverse complement strand
GCACCAACGCGATCGAGGTCGACTCCGACGCCCCCGGCATCCGCTCCGACGCCACGCTCACGCTGGCCGGGACCGGATCCCTCGACATCGACACCGCAGGGGACGGGGTCCGGGCCCTCGCGGGGCTGGTGGTCGAGGAGGGCAGCCTGCGCCTGAATGCCAGCGGTGACGGGCTCCGGGCCACCGGCTACCTCGTTCTCGAGGACGGTACCCTCACCATCGCGGCGGACGGAGTGGGGCTCCGCGCCGATGGCAGCGACGCCGCCGGCACCGGGTACATCGCGGTCCGCGACCCGTTCCTGACGGTGAACGCCGGCGGGGACGGCCTCCGCGCCGCCAGCGACGTGATCGTGTTCGGCGGCGGGCTGGAGGTGCGGACCGCTGGTGGGCACCAGTCCACCCTCGCCGAAGGCGATTCGGCGAGCGCGCTGCGGGCCGGACGCCACCTGGTCGCCGACGACGGCACGTTCCAGCTGGACGCCGCCGGCGACGGGGTGGATGCCGACGACTCCGTCGTCCTCAACGGCGGCGACTGGGAGATCGCGGCCGGGGACGACGCCGTCCACGGCGACCTCGCGCTCGCGATCACCGGTGGCGAGTTCGCGGTGTCGACGGCCACCGAGGGACTGGAGGCCGAGACCGTGACGATCGGCGGCGGGACGATCGCGGTCGCTGCCAGCGACGACGCGCTGAATGCGAGCGAGGCCGACAGCCCGCGGTCGACTCCCTCGGTGACGATCACCGGGGGCTCGCTCCGGCTCGACTCCGATGCCGGCGACGGGCTCGACGCCAACGGCGATGTCACGATGACCGGCGGGGATCTCCTGATCACCGGGGCGGACGTCGACAACGAGAGCGCGATCGACTTCGACGGCAGCTTCCTGATCTCGGGCGGGCGGTTGGCTGCCGGCGGCGGTGCCGGGATGGCCCAGCCGCCGTCAGCCGAGTCCGCGCAACGCTCGCTGTGGTTCGACGTCGGCGGCCGGGCCGGCGACGTGGTCACCTTCGCTGGGCCGGACGGCGTCGCGGTCGGCAGCTACACCGCGGCCAGGGGATTCGGCACCGTCGTGGTCTCGAGCCCGGAGGTCACCGTCGGCCGCACCTACACCGTGGCCGTCAACGGAAGACCGGTGGGCACCACCACCACGGCGGACGCCGACACCGCTCCACGACGCCTTCCCGGCCGCCGGTAGGCGACCGGGCTGAGCCGGCGCGCGAGCGGCGGCACGGGAGGAGTCTCGACGGACGGCGCGTCAGCGGCGGCGCGGAACAGACGATCGACCACGACGCCGCGCCAGCGGCGGCACGGGAGGAGTCTCGACGGACGGCGCGTCAGCGGCGTCCGGAATAGAACCGGCCCAGGAACTCGGTCCGGAACGTGTCGAAGTCGCCGGTGTCGATGCTCTCCCGGATCCGGTCGACCAGCCAGACGGTGAACCGCTCGTTGTGGATCGTGCACAACGTCGAGGCGAGCATCTCCTTGGCCTTGAAGAGGTGGTGCAGGTAGGCCCTGGTGTAGTGCGCACAGGTGTAGCAGTCGCAGGCCTCGTCGATCGGGGCGAAGCTGCGCCGGTTCGCGGCGGTCACGACGTTGAACCGACCGTCGACTGTGTACAGGGCGCCGTTGCGGGCCACCCGCGAGGGCATCACGCAGTCGAAGGTGTCCGCGCCGGCCGCGATCGCGGCGAAGAAGTCGTCCGGCTCGGAGATCCCCAGCAGGTGCCTTGGCTTGTCGAACGGCAGTTCCTGGTTCACCCAGCCGACGATCGTCCCGAGGTTCTCCTTCTCCAGGGCGCCTCCGATGCCGAAGCCGTCGAAGCCGCGCCCCGCCACCTCGAGGCCAGCCAGGCCGCGCGCGGCAGCCCGGCGCAGATCCTCGTACTGCGCGCCCTGGACGACCCCGAAGAGGGCCTGGTAGGGCTTCTCCGCCCGCTCGCGGGTGAGGCTGTCGTGGGCGGCCAGGCAGCGCTTCGCCCAGGCGTGGGTGCGCTCGACCGACTGTTCCTGGTACTGGCGGGTGTTCATCAAGGTGGTGAGCTCGTCGAAGGCGAACATGATGTCGGCGCCGAGCTGATGCTGGATCCGCATCGAGACCTCGGGGGTGAACCGATGCAGGTCCCCGTTGAGGTGGGAGCGGAACGTCACCCCGTCGTCGTCGACGTGCGCGAGCCGGGTCTTGCCCTCCGCGATCACGTCGTCGTCGGCC
>JAVHXR010000248.1 GCA_031119515.1 Propionicimonas sp. | reverse complement strand
GGCGGCCCTCCGCCTCACTCCGGGCTGGGCGGCCCTCCGCCTCACTCCGGGCTGGGCGGCCCTCCGCCTCACTCCAGGCTCGAGGGCACGTCCGCTCCGATGCCCGCCGCGAGCTGCCGCCCCCAGGCGGCGGCGCGGGCGAGTTCGCCCTCGCGCAGCACCGGCGGATCGCCCGCGATCTGGAACCGCTCGCCGACCTGTGCCCGGGCGGGGCTGCGTCGGAGGCGCCGGACGGCGTCCTCGGCTGCGGAGCCGGAGTACTTCGAGGTGTGCGTGTCGAAGGCGTAGACCACCGCGGCGGCCTCGAAGCGCAGTCGTTCCAGCCACTCCCGCACGCCAGGCCCGTCGGCCGGTGCGCCGCGGGTGGCCGCGGTCCGCCGGCTCGACGGGCCCGGCAGCGCCATGTTGTGGGTCGGGGCGCCGATCAACAGCAGGCCGGTCTCCGGCCCGATCGACACGGGGGCGTCGGCCGCGTCCACCAGCGTCGGTTCAACGCCCGCCTGCCGCAGGCCGTCGGCGACGGCCGCAGCGATCGCAGCGGTGTTCCCCCAGTACGACTCGACCACGATCAGGGCGGACGGGCGGCGCGGCGTCATGCGGTCACCGCCCACGCTGCGGTGAGGGCGTCCGCCACGGTGACCGCGGTGGTGGCGATCAGCGCCGCCCCGGCCAGGCCGAGCAGGACGGCCGCCGCGGTCGAGAACCGGTGCCGGGGCCCTGTTGGACGGAGGAAGCGCCAGCCCGCCAGCGGCGCCAGCACGGCGAGGACGACCGCCGCTGTCGTGGCGGAGTCGCTGGACTTCGCATGCCGGAAGGCGGCGTCGTACTCGGCCGAGGGCGCGGTGGCCCGGACGGAGTCGAGCAGGGTGTGGCCCGCGACGCCGGAGGCCACCAGCGCCACGGTCGCCAGCAGGCTCGCCGCCGCCAGCGGCCAGCGCAGCGCCTTCCTGGCGGACGGCGCGGCCGCGTAGATCACGGCGAGCACCCCCGCGATCGGCGCCAGCGTCGCGGCGAGGTGGGCGATGACGATGTGGTGCGGCATTCGGTGGCCCTTCCCTGAGACATTGTGTCGCATGTGAGATGCTATGTCTCATGACGTCACCCAGTCAATCCAGTCCCAGGGACCGGATCGTCGCCACCGCGCTGGCGGAGATCACCGCGAAGGGATTGTCGGTGGGCCTTGACCACATCTCGCTGGAGAAGGTGATCGCGGCCTCGGGGGTGTCCCGGGCGACGGCCTACCGGATCTGGTCGAACAAGCAGCAGTTCCTCGCCGACGTGATCGTGGAGGCGGTGCGGACCACCACCCTCGAGGTCGACACCGAGCTCGAGGTCGGCCGGCTCCGGGCCCTGCTGGAGCGCACCCCGGACTTCGCGACGAACCCCGCCAGCCGCCGGCACGTCGTGGTCGACGGCCTCAGGATCAGCATCCGCGCCGATCTCGACCGGATCGTCACGTCCCCGAAGTGGGCCACCTACCTGGCCCTGAGCGCCACCTGCCGCGGCCTGCCCGACGGCATCCTGCGTACCGAGGTCACCGCCGCGCTCGCCGAGGCCGACCGACGGTTCACCGCCCACCGGGTCAGTGTCTACGCCCGGATCCCGCGGCTGCTCGGCTACCGGCTCGTCCCACCGCTGGAGGAACGGAACGGCTTCGAGCTGCTGTCGCAGGCCGCCGGCGCGCTGATGACCGGTTTCGTCGTCAAGGCCGGGACCCAGCCGGAGTTGCTCACGACCGGCTTCCGGCTCGCCGCCTTCGAGGCGGGGGAACTGGAGTGGACGGTGCCGAGCTTCGCCCTCACCGGCCTCGTGCTGTCCTACCTGGAGCCGGATCCGGGGATCCCGTGGGGACCCGAGCAGACCGAGCGGTTCCGGGCCACCCTGGCCGAGATCGCCGGCGTGCTGGAGACCGCGTGGGGAGAGCAGGACGGGCCCGCCTGACCGACATCCGCCGGCGTCCGCCGAGAGCGAAGCGGATGGGGGAATGCCCGCCTACGACACCCGGTTGGAGCGGGCATGGCAACGATCGGATTCATCGGTTCTGGACACATCGGCTCCCAACTCGCCCGGCTCGCGGTCGCGAACGGCTGGGACGTGGTGATGAGCAACTCCCGCGGCCCGGAGACGCTCGCGCCGCTGGTCGCCGAACTCGGCCCGCGGGCCCGGGCGGGCACGCCCGCCGAGGCTGCCGCGGCCGCCGATCTGGCCGTCGTGACGATCCCGCTGCGCGCGATCGGCGATGTCCCTGTGGAACCGCTGGCCGGAAAGGTCGTCATCGACACCAACAACTACTACCCGGCCCGGGACGGCCAGATCGCGGCCCTGGACGACGAGTCGACCACCACCGCCGAACTCCTGCAGGACCGGTTGCCCGCCTCGAAGGTGGTGAAGGCCTTCAACCACATCCAGGCCGCCCGGCTCACCGACGACGGCCAGCCGGCGGGATCCCCCGACCGGCGGGCGCTCGCCGTGATCGGCGACGACCCGGAGGCGATCGCGGAGGTGGCCAGGCTCGTCGACTCCTTCGGTTTCGAGCCGGTCGAGGTCTCGCCGCTGTCGGAGGGCTGGCGGATCCAGCGCGACACCCCGGCCTACGTCACCCGGCTCACCGCCGACGAGCTGAGGCAGGCGATGGGCCGGGCGAAGCGCTACCGGGACAGCTGACCGGCCTGGTTCGCCGGGGCCCGTGGGGGCGCACCGCCGCACCAACCGCTGCACCTATCTCTGCAGGCCGGAGGTGGATAAGCTGGCGTCGTCCTGACGGCGACTAGCATGATCGCCACCATCCGCAGTGTCCCTTGAGGCCAGCTCGGCTGCCCGGTTCCGAACCTCCCCGCCCGGGCGGAGCCGTCGTCGCCGGCAGCAGTGGGGCACCGGTGCGGGTGGATCGCGGGATCATCGGGGGTGTCGGAAGGGGCTGCCGTGCACCACCGCCCTCAGGTGGACGACGACGGGCCGGACGACAACCCGGCCTGTGGACCCCCGGTGACGGACGGCGGCTGGCTCGACGCGCTCGCGCTGGGGCCGGTGATCGGCGCTGCCGCCGTCGACCTGACCTGCCGGACGCTGGGCACCCCGGCCGCCGCGGTCGCGCAGTGGCAGGGCCGGGCGGAAGGGTTGGTGGCGGCCGGGCTCGCGGTGGGCGATTCCGCGCCGGCGGGGACGATCCGGCCGGCCGCGGCCTGGCGGCAGCGAGCCGAGTTCAACCTCACCCTCCGGTTCGGCGAGGGTGGGCCGGCACGGGTGCGGAACCTGCTGCTCGACTCCTGGCTCAGGGATCCCGAGCCCAGCCTGCTCGAGGCCGTGACAGCGTGGGCGTCCGCGCTGGACCGGCTCGACGTCCTCGGCCGGGTGGTGGTCGAGCTCTACGCCGTGGGAGGCCGCGCCAGCGAGTACCCGTCGGTGGTGGAGGCTTTCGCGCGCCTGCCAACCGAGCTGCGTCACCGGAGCCCGCGGCTGTCGGTGGCCGCGGCGGAGGCTGCGATGGTACTGCGCGGTGCCGAGCCGTCGGTGCAGAAACTGTTGTGGCTCACCCTGCGCGACGCCCCGTCCTACTACTCCCGGTGGCGACAGCTGCCCGAACTCGACGACGCGGTCTTCAGCGGCACCCTGTGGATGGTCACCCAGCGGCTGCTTCCGTCCCAGCCCCCCGCCCGCTCCCTCGAGGATGCCTGGCAGACCCAGCGTGAGGTCGGCGACCTGATCAAGCAGGCGCTGGACGACGGCACCCCGCTCGCGCTCGCAAGGGTGGGGGAGTTCCACGCCCTCTCGGCGTACCTCGCCTTCTGCCGCGGCGACCTCAGCCAGCTCGCGCACCACGCCGAGTTCGCCTCGGTCTTCCACGGCACCTTCGCCGCCGACCGGTTCGCGCGCAGCCTCCGGATGGCGGCGGCGTCCCTGCTCGGCGAGGCGGCGAACGAGCCCCCCGAGCCTGCCGAGCAGCGACCGTGGCCCCGGCTGTCGCCCGCCGCGGACGCCCTGGCCGGTGCCGGCGACGTGTTCGCCTCGCTCGCCCGGGCGCTCCGGGCGCTGCACGCGCTGGACCGCGCCGGGTTCGACTGCGCGCTGGACGGTGTCACGGCGGCGGACGCCTACAACGCGGGCTGCTGGGCCCTCCACGCCTACATCGAGACGGTCGGCGGCGTGGTGTGGGGCGCCAACTGCGAGACCCTGCTGACCGAGCTGGACGCCACCATCGCCCGCTTCTCGGTGCGCTCGCCGGAGGCCCGCGAGCCGCTCGGACGAATGCTGCTCACCCGCGCCAGGGCGAGCCTGTTGATGAGCCTGGGGGCCGTCCCCCAGGCCAGGGACGGGATCAGCTCGCTGCCGGAGGCGTGGCAGCGTGCCCCGGCCGCCCGCAGCTGGCTGACGACCGGCGATGTCGGGCAGGCCCTCCGGGTCGCCTCGGCCGGGCTGTTCGACCCGGAGACCTGGCTGGTCGACCGTGTCCACCTGCTGGTGATCCAGGCTGCTGCCCGCTTCCTCGACGTCGGAGCGGACGCGGACCTGCGCCGGTCGTCCGCGGTGCGGGCGCTTCGGCTGTGCCACGAGACCGACATCTACCTGACCCTGGCGGTGATGCCCAACCGGGTGCGGGACGCCCTCTTCGACGCCTACGAGGAGGAGGCGGGCAGGGACGACAGCCTCCCGCCGGTGCGCGTGTTCACCGATCGGCTCGACCACACCCGGACGGCCAGCGACGGGCTCGGGCCGATCATCCTGACCCGCCGCGAGCAGGGCCTGCATGGAAATGGTGAATTGCAACACCGGTCCGGCA
>JAVHXR010000247.1 GCA_031119515.1 Propionicimonas sp. | reverse complement strand
CGTCGATGATGCGGTACTCGGTCTCGCCGAACTCCACCCGCTCGCGGTAGTCGATGTAGGTCATCCGGCCCCAGGGGGTGTCACGTTCGATCTCCCACTGGTCGCGCGGGGTGCACACCCGCGGGGTGCGCTTCTGGAACTTGACCGCGTCCAGGCCGGCGTCGCGGGCGATGTCGATCAGCTTCAGCGCGTTGCGCAGGTCGCCGTTGTGGTTGATGCCGATCTCGCCGACCAGGTAGACGGGTTGGCCGGGACCGACCATCCGGTCGCCGAGCAGGCGCAGCCGGGGGCTCAGGGCTGTGGTCATGGCAGCAGGTCCTTTCCGAGGATCCACGAGGCGATCTCGCGGACGGCGCCGTGCCCGCCGGGCACGGTGGTGACGGCGCGGGCGGCGGCCCGCACCGGGGCGTGGGCGGAGGCGACGGCCACCGGCCAGCCCACGAGGGAGAAGCACGGGAGGTCGTTGACGTCGTTGCCGAGGTAGAGGACGCGGCGGGGATCCAGCTCCCTGGCCGCGCACCAGCCGGCCAGCGCCTCACCCTTGGAGTCGATCCCCTGCAGGCATTCGACGCCGAGCTTGGCGGCGCGCGCCGCCACGACGGGGTTGGTCTCGGTGGACAGGATCAGGACGTCGATGCCGGCGCGGCGCAGGGCGGCTTCCGCCATAACCTCGCCGCGATGCACCACCACCTGCTCGCTGCCGTCGGCGGCGAGCCACGCCCGGTCGTCGGTCTGGGTGCCGTCGAAGTCGAGCACGACGGCGTCGACGTCGGCGCGGCCGGGCCGCCCGGTCGGGGTGTCGAGCATCGGGGCGAGCACCCGGGCCCGCTCCAGGTCGGCCGGCTCGTCGATCTCGAGCACCCGGGAGGGGTCGGTCTCGACGGCGCGGATGGTGCCGAAGAAGCGGCGCCGCTTGGCGAGGAAGGCCGGCCCGCGCATCGCGTAGGCGGCGCCGGTCTCGAGCAGTTCGACCGGACGCTCCTGGCGGCGGGCGCGGCGCTTGTGGTGGTGGTTGACCGCCACTGCGCCGTCCGGTTCCGGCCGCCACAGGAAGCCGTGGAAGCGGGCGGCGGTGAAGGCGGTGTCGGCCCCGTCCAGTACCGCCGCCACCACGCCGTCGATCTCCTCGGAGGTGATGAACGGGCTGGTGCACTGCACCAGCGCCACCACGTCCACCCGCCGGGTGTGGCCGCTGTAGAGCACCTCGATGGCGTGCAGGACGGCGTCCTCGCTGCCGGCGGTGTCGCCGGCGAGGTCGGGCGGCCGGCTCACCACGACGGCGCCGGCCCTGCGGGCGACGGCCGCGATCTCCTGGTCGTCGGTAGAGACCACCACAGCGGTCACCCGGGTGGCGCCCAGGCACGCCCGGACGGCGCGGGCGACCAGCGGGACGCCCCCCACCTGGGCGACGTTCTTGCCAGGTACCCCTTTCGACCCGCCCCTGGCGGGGATGACGGCCACCACCTCTGCGGCCGCCTGACCGGTCTGCGACGTCTCACTCATAGCGATCCCAACTTGCGTAGCGCCGGCGCCACGACGTGGGTGCCGGACCGGTAGAAGGAGCGGGCGGTGGAGCGGATCGCCTTGCGGACCATCCGGGCGGCCTGGCCGTCGCCCGACGGGCCGAGGCGCGCCGCGCGCCCGTCCGGGCCGAGCCCGTAGGAGGCGAGCAGTCCCGGCAGGTAGGCGGGGCTCCGCTCGGCGGTGTAGTAGGGCCGCAGCGGCGCCGGCTCGGTCTCGAGGAGCGCGGTCACCCGGTCGACGAGGTTCCCGGGCCCGGGGCCGCCGACACCGTGCCGCCTCGCCCAGGCGGGGTCGACCGCCGGGGTCGCCCCGGCGTCCACCTCGTCAAAGCTGGCCAGGCAGCCGGATCCGCTGAAGTAGGCGTTGCCGAGCGACTCCCGGACGCCGAAGTCGGTCAGCAGGACCGTCGGTACCCCCAGGCTCATCGCCTCGAGGGCGGCCGTCGAGGAGACGGTGACGAGCAGGTCGGTGGCGGCCAGTGCCTCGCCCATGTCGCCGACGGTGATCCGGAGGTTCGCCGGCAGCTCGCCGGGAGCCCTGCGGAGCAGCGCGTGGTACGGGTGCGGCTCGGCGTGGGTCACCCGCTCGCCGGGCACGCTGCGCAGCTTGAGGTTGACCACCCGCCCCGGGTGGAGCCTCGCGTGCTGCACCAGCCGGCGGACGAGGTAGGAGCGGTCGGCGTGGCTGGCCGGCACGCTCGGCTGGCCGGCGAAGGTGACGGTGAACGGGCCGGAGCGCTCGCGTGGGGCAGCCTCTCGCAGGAACGGCAGGCTGGTCTCGACCACCACGTCCGGGTCGAGCCCGAGGCCGGCGTACACCGCACGGAACCGCTCGGCGTCGTCGGTGCAGTTGGCGAGCACGATGTCGGTCCCCGAACGGGCCAGCAGTCCCTCGACAACCTTCTCGTACACAACCCCGACGTACCCGGTCACCAGCAGCGGCCGCCGCACCGCGGCCGGCCAGCCCGCGGCCAGCGCGTGCACCGCGGAGACCGTCCCGCCGCCCGGCAGGGCGAGCACGAGGACGTCGGGGCGACGTCGGGCGAGGACGCCGGCCAGCCCGGTCATCCGGACGGTCACCAGCGCGTCGGGGGCGACCCCGGCCTCGGCGAGCTGCCGCGCGCTCGGCGGCTCGGGCCGCTCCAGCAGGTACGGGTCGACGCCGTCGGCCGGGACGAGTTGGCGGGCCGTGAGCATCCCCCACTTCCACCGGCTGTCGGTGTCGGCGAGCACCGCCACCCTTGCCGGGCGACGGTTCGGAGCTGGCGTCATGCCTCGACGCTAGGCAGCCGCTCCCACGCGCAGGGCAACTCCAGCCGACCTGTCGGTGAACGATGGCTGGCCACTCGGCGAACCGCGCCGGGGGGCCGCCGGGGTCCGGCTCACCAGTCGGGTTCGGTGCGCACCCCCACCGCGTCGAAGCCGGGCAGGATGACGTCGTTGATCAGCGTCCGCCGCTTGTCGTAGGGGTAGAAGGCGCTCTTCGCGGCGTTCACCGTGAACCGCCGGATGTCGCCGAGGTCGTACCCGAACGCGTCGGCGAGCAGGCCGAACTCGCGGCTCAGGGTGGTGCGACTCATCAGCCGGTTGTCGCAGTTGACCGTCACCCGGAAGCGCAGGTCCGCCAGCAGCCCGAACGGATGCTCGGCGATGGTCTGGCAGATCCCGGTCTGCAGGTTGGACGACGGGCACAGTTCGAGCGGGATCCGCCGGTCGCGGACGTACCGCGCCACCTCGCCGAGCACCCACTCGTCCCGTTCCCTGGTGATGTCCTCGACGATCCGGACGCCGTGGCCGAGCCGGGACGCCCCGCACAGCTGCAGCGCCTCCCAGATCGACGGCAGGCCGAACGCCTCCCCGGCATGGATGGTGAACTCCATGTTGTGCCGGCGCAGGTAGTCGAAGGCGGAGGCGAACCGGCTGGGCGGGAAGCCGTCCTCCGCACCGGCGATGTCGAACCCGCACACCGAGTCGTCGCGGTAGGAGAGCGCCAGCCTTGCCACCTCCGAACTCGGGGTGACGTGGCGCATCGCGGTCAGGATCTGCCGGGCGACGATCGGGCTGCCGGTCACCGCGGCTGCGGCCGTCCCCTCGGCCAGCCCGTCGCGCACCGCCTCGACCGCCTCGGCCATCGTGAGCCCGGCCCGCAGGTGCTGCTCCGGCGCCCAGCGGGCCTCGGCGTACACGACGCCGTCGGCGGCCTGGTCGAGGACGAACTCGCGGGCCACCCTGCGCAGCTGCTCGTAGGTCTGCATCACCGCGATGGTGTGCTCGAAGGTCTCCAGGTACCGCACCAGGGATCCCGAGTCGGCAGCGGACCGGAACCAGTCGGCCAGCGCGTCCGGATCGTCCGCGGGCAGCTCGTGGCCCACCTCACCGGCCAGTTCCAGCACGGTGGCAGCCCGCAGGCCGCCGTCCAGGTGGTCGTGCAGGGCTACCTTCGGCACCCGCCGCAGCAGTTCGGCGTCGATCCTCACGTCAGGCCTCCCTGATGTGGTCGAGTGCTTCCGGGCCGAACGCCTGGGGCAGCAGCTGGGCCATGGTCTGGATCCCCAGCGGGGTGTCGACCTCGAGCGCCGCGCCGCCGTGCTCCCACAGCAGCTGGCGGCAGCGGCCGCACGGCAGGATCGCCTCGCCCAGCCGGTTGACGCAGGCCACCGCCACCAGCCGGCCGCCACCACCGGCCACCAGCTCGCTGACCAGTCCGCACTCGGCGCACAGCGCGACCCCGTAGCCGGCATTCTCGACATTGCAGCCAGCCACCACGCGGCCGTCGTCCACCAGGCCGGCGGCGCCGACCGGATACCCGGAATAGGGCGCGTAGGCCTTCGCGCAGACCTCCCGCGCCCGGGCCCGCAGGCTCTCCCAGTCGGTCATCACGCCGGCCTAGGACGCCTCGCCCTTGCGATAGACCATGCCGTCGGCGGCAGGCATCCGCAGGCGTTGCGAGGCGAGGGCGAGGACGAGCAGGGTGGCCACGTAGGGCGTCATCCCCGTGAACTCGTCCGGCACCACGTCGGTGACCGCGAACCAGGCCAGGGCGAGCACGCCGATCACCAGCTGGACGATCGGCACCACCCGGCTGCCGCGGCCGCGGGCCAGCTGCATGATCCCCCAGACCGCCAGCAGGACGCCGAGGGGCAGCACGTAGGCGTGGATGACGTCGCCGCCGCCCCGCAGCCGGATGGCGTCGGTGTAGCCGAACAGCATCGCGCCGGCGGCGAGCCCGCCGGGGCGCCAGTTGCCGAAGATCATCGCAGCCAGGCCGATGTAGCC
>JAVHXR010000246.1 GCA_031119515.1 Propionicimonas sp. | reverse complement strand
TGGGCCTGCGAGAGGGCCCATTCGATCGCTCGGGTGCGGTCGGGGAGGATGCGTTCGGAGAGCGCCTGCTGGTGCTGATGGGCGAGGAGGGCATCGACCCCCGTGGGGTCGGCCGCGTCGGGTGTCCGACCGGGACGGCGCACATCACGGTCGATGCCGTCGGGCAGAACAGCATCGTCGTCGTTCCGGGGGCGAATCAGCTGGTCGGTCCGGAGCGGGTGCGCGCGGCCGACCCACAGCGCACCGGGTGGTTGGTGACCCAGCTCGAGTTGCCACTGGAGACGGTCGCCGGTGCGATCGAGTGGGCCCGCGCGTCCGGGGCCCGCACCGTTCTGACACCGGCTCCGGCGAGGGCGCTGACCGAACAGCTGCTTCGTCAGGTCGACCTGCTGGTTCCCAACGAGATCGAGGCCTGCCAGCTGACCGGCCTGGCCGACCCGATCGCGGCAGCCTGCGAGCTGAGCCTGTGGTCCGGCGACGTCGTGGTGACGCTCGGGAGCGGAGGATCGGCGTGGGCCCACGGCGGGCGGGTAGTGCATCGCCAGCCGGCCCGGCCCGTCGGTGTGGTGGACACAACCGCCGCCGGAGACACCTTCGTGGGCGTCCTGGTCGCCAGGCTTGCAGCAGGTGACGGGCTGGAGGACGCCATCCGCAGTGCGACCGTTGCGGCCAGCATCGCCGTGGGCAGGCCCGGCGCCACCGACTCCATGCCGACCCTGGCCGAGATCGAGGCCGTGTCGCGCGAAGGCGCGTGAGTCACGCCGATGTCCCTCGAGCCGCGACCCCGCTACGTCATCGGCGTCGATCTGGGGACGTCGTCCAGCAAGGCGGCGTCCTTCGGTCTCGACGGGGTTCGGCTGCGGAGCGGACGCGTCGCCTACCCCACGATTCGAGAGGCCTCCGGCGGGGTGAGGCAGCGTCCGGACGACTGGTGGTCGGCGGTGCTGCAGGGACTCGCAGCAGCCGTCGTGCCCGACGCGGAGTGCATCGGCCTCTGCGTCTGCGGCCAGATCGGCAGCTACGTCGCCGTGGACGAGCGGTTCGAGCCGCTGGAGGACGCGTGGACCTGGCAGGACGACGGGCCGTCGTCCGTCCTCGGGTTGCTGCGCGACAGCGTTGACCTCGATGCCGTCGCGGCCGACCTGCGGACGTGGCTCCCGGTGGGGGCGAACTGGCCGCTTCCCCGGCTGCTGTGGCTTCGCGAGGAGCGTCCGGACCTGCTCGACCGGTTGTCGTTCCTCGCGATGGCCAAGGACTTCGTGGTGCATCGCCTCACCGGTGTGGCCGGTACGGATCCGTCCACCTGGCGCGGACTCGTGACCCCCGAGGGCGCTGTGCACGAGTCCTCGCTGCAGGCGCTCGGGCTGACGGATGTCCTCCCTCCCCGCCGGCCCGCCACCGAGGCGGCTGGTCGGCTGCGGGACGAGGTGGCCGACCTGGTCGGCCTGGGCAGGGGAGTCCCGGTCTACCTCGGGTCCAGCGACTACGCCTGTGCGCTGTCGGGGACGGGAGTGGTCGACGAAGGGGACAGCTTCGACATCGGAGGAACCTCCGAGCACATCGGCACCCTCTCCGTGGAGCGGGCCTTTGGCGACGGGCTGGTTGTCGTCCCGTATCCCGCTGCGGCCGTCCCCGGCTCGTACGTCACCTACGGGGTCACCTCCAACGGTGGCAGTGTCACGCAGTGGCTCGGTTCGGTGCTGCTGCCCGGTGTCCGCCGATCGGACGCGGACGCCGAACTGTCGACGCTCGCGGCTGCCCGGCCGTCCACCCGGCGTCCGCTGCACTTCCTCCCGTACCTTGGTGGCGAGCGTTCACCACTGTGGGATGCGGATGCCTGCGGTGCATGGATCGGCCTGCGCGCCGAACACGCCACCTCCGACCTGGTTCGTTCCGCGTTCGAGGGAGTCGCGTTCAACCTCCGGCAGATCCGCGAAGGTTCACCGCTGTCCCGCCCCAGCCAGTCGCTCCGCGCCAGCGGAGGGACCGCCCGTTCTCAGGTCTGGAACCAGATCAAGGCGGACATCCTCGGAGTTCCGATCGCCGTCGTGGCGGAGCTCGATGCGGCGGCGCTCGGCGCGGCCATGCACGCGGCAGTGGGCGCGGAGGGGTTCTCCACGCTGCCGGAGGCAATCCGCGCGATGGTCCGCACCAGCCACGTCGTCGAACCCCGGCCGGAACGGGTGGACAGCTACTCCGAGTCGTACCTCCAGTACCGCGCCCTGGCTGACCGGCTCGGCAGCCCCGGCGAGAACCCAGCAGCGGGAAGGAACACCGATGCCTGACAAGTCCGCCGTCGTATTCGGAGCCGGGAGGATCGCCCGCGGCTTTGTGGGTCACCTGCTGGGGCGCGACGGCTACCGCATCACCTTTGTGGACGTGGACCCCGGGCTGGTGGCTGCGCTCAACCGTGCCGGGCGCTACACCGTCCACATCATGGGGGCCCCGGAGAAGTCCAGCGTCGTGGAGCGTGTCTCGGCGGTCCTTCCCGAATCCGCCGAGCTGCCGGGTCTGCTGACGGCGGCCGAGATCGCCTTCGTCAGCGTCGGAGGTGCAAACCTCGTCAACGTGGCCGGTCCCCTGGCGAGGGGTCTGGTGCCCCGGCTCGGCGAGTCGGGCGCGAAGCTCAACGTGATCGTGTGCGAGAACTGGCCCGACGCGGGCGCCACGCTGCGGGACGCGCTGACCGAGGAATGGGGGAAGCTTGGGCTTGCGTACCCGACGGGCCGGATCGGCGTCGCGGAATCGACCATCATGCGGTCCGCAGTCGATGCGTCGCCGGAGCAACTCGACCAGGACCCGCTCGCGAAACAGTCACAGGACTACTGGGAGCTTCCGGTCGACGCCGACGCCCTGGTCACCGGGTTGACCGGGCCGACACACGTGGAGCCCGTCCATGGGTTTGCGAACGCGCTGCGCCGCAAGTTGTACACCTACAACGGTGCCAATGCGATCATCAGCTACCTCGGACGGTTGCGCGGCCACGCGCTGTTGAGTGAGGCCGCGAACGACCCCGAGGTCGGGCGGGTAGCGAGGGACTTCCATCGCGAGATCGGCCAGGCGATGGTGCGGACCTACGGCTTCGATGAGCAGGACCAGTCCGGATACGCCGCGGCCGCGCTGGCGAAGTTCCAGGACCGGTCGATCATCGATCCACTCTCGCGCCAGGTGCGGGACCCGCTCCGCAAGCTCTCCCGTGGCGACCGGTTGGTCGGGGCAGCCCTGTTCACTCTCGCGGCCGGGCTCCGGCCCGACAGTGCCGCGCTCGGCATCCGGGCGGCGCTGGAGTACCGCGACCCGAACGATCCCGGTGCCGTGGCGATGGCGGAGCTGATCGCCACCCGAGGCACTTCCGGGGCGCTGGCAGAGATCGCGGGGCTCCCGGTCGATCATCCGCTCGTCGCGCTCGTGATGGCGAAATCCCCGGCGATGCGCGAGCTGGCGAGGCCAGGACACCCCGGTTGATGTCGGGACGGCTGCCGCCCGTCAAACACAGGTCGGCCCCGTAGCGAGGGTGCGCTACGGGGCCGACCCCCTGTGGAATCAGCTCACTTGAGCCGGAAGTTCGCCGTCAGGGTCGAGGCGTCCTTGGCGGTGAGGGTGACCGTGTAGCAGGCGCCGACCGACGTCGGCTTGCCCTTCGCCTTCGCGGACTTCGGCAGCTTGGGCGTCTTCCAGTTCTGGTGGTAGGCGCCGTTGCGGTACTTCAGCCGGTAGCCCTTGTGGGTGCTGGCGATCGGGACGGCAGCACCGATCGGGGCGAGGGTCGTGCAGTCGTAGCGCTGGGCGGTCAGGCTGGCCACGGCGTTGGTCGACTTCTTCTTCGTGGTGCCCTGGTAGATCTTGAACTTCAGCGGAACGGTGGAGCCGGCCTTGACCTTGTT
Source organism: Propionicimonas sp. (assembly GCA_031119515.1). Classification (GTDB taxonomy): domain Bacteria; phylum Actinomycetota; class Actinomycetes; order Propionibacteriales; family Propionibacteriaceae; genus Propionicimonas. The sequence continues at coordinate 926 of JAVHXR010000246.1, read as the reverse complement.
GATCGTGTTCATCCTCACCGGCTTGTAGAACCCCTTCAGCTTCCAGGCGGTGACGGTGTAGCTGCGGTACTCGACGGCGGTCGTGACCAGGTCGGACGCGATCGCCGTCGCGGTCAGGGTGTGGCTGCCGACCGCGGTGGAGTAGCCGGTGACGACACAGCTGACCGGGACGAGGTCCTCGGTGGCGGTACAGGTCGGTCCTGCCGGGACCTGGCCGAACACGTAGCTGGCACCGTCGGCGATCGATCCCTGCCAGGTGATGACGGGGGTGGACGCCGCGCTGGCAGGCGCGAGGGCGACGGTGGTGAACGCCACGGTGAGGACGGCGCCCAGCAGCGTCCGGCCGAGTTTCGAGCGGATCATGGTTTCCTCTTTCGACGGAAGCTTGATACGGGCGGGGGGACCGTCCCGTTCACTCCGGTAACCGTCGGCCGCGGTCGTCGCGTTACGGCTGGCGGGCAGGTTCTTCGACGCGGGCAGGTGCGGAGTTCACCACCGGGCGTAACGTCTGCGGCAGTCCGGTCGGTATCCCGGGTGGAGGTGACGATGGGACTGAGCGATTCCGAGGTGTCCCGCCTGCTGGCGGGCGAGGTGCCCACGGACGATCCGGGGGTGCCCGAGGTCGCCGCGTTCCTGTCCGACCTCAGGGCATCCTGCCCGCCGGCCCCGGTGGACGACGCGGTGCGCAGGGCTCATCTGGCTGCGATCCTCCAGGAGGCCGGTCGGGTCGCGGCGGAGCGGTCCTCGCGACGCCGCCGGGGCGCTCCGCGCGCCGTTCTCGTCGTGGTCGCCGCGGCGGTCAGCCTCCTCACCGCGGGGGTGGGAGTCGCCACCGCCCTGGGTGGCCACCCGCTGGAGCTGCTGCCCGGCCTCCGGCTCGCACCCCCGGCGTCCCCGCGGTCGTCCGAGCCCGCGCCGCCGGCGAC
>JAVHXR010000245.1 GCA_031119515.1 Propionicimonas sp. | reverse complement strand
GTGTAGACGCTGGACCCGTCGGCCCGACGCAGTTCTTCAGGCTCTTCGACGGCGGCCGGGCGGCTGATCGCCACCGCATGGGTGTCGAGTGCGGTCCTCGTCAACCAGTCCGCGGCCCGTTCCAGTTGGTCTGGGTGAAGCCCGGTCGTCCGCACGATGCGCTTGGCCTCGGCATGCACGTGCCAGTACTGCCATACCGACCGCTCAGCCTCGACCGTCACGATGATCTGACGGGCGGTGTTCCGGTACCACTGACGGTTCGGCAGGGCTGCGCGTGTTGCGCTGGGGTGCAGTGCTGCGGCCACCATCCTGCCTACAGCCTGTGCACCACCGAGTACGGCCTCCGCCTGGGCTCGCCACGCGCGCCGCTGGTCGGCCAGTGCGCGTGGGGAGTGCTTGGCCTGCCGTGTCTCTGCCCACGCTTGATCAGCCAGGTTGGTCATCTCGACCGCGGTCGGAGTGCGACCGTGAGTCTGCTGGAAGTCTTCCGCCAACTCCGACGCCCGGGCTTCGATGCTTCGCCGCCTCGACGACCATCGCTCGATCAGCTCGGCGTTGACTCCCACGACCTCGCGGACGAAGCGCTTGCCCTCCGTGCCTGCGCGACTCTCGAACGCCAGCCCGAGGTCGGCTGCGAGGTAGCGTTCCAGCGCTGTGTTGTACGTCTCCGAGGCCGCGACCGTCGCCTTGAAGAGCACACGACCGTCGATGGAGAGCCACCGTCCCTCGTTGGTCTGCACCTTGTTCGCCACCGCCACGTGGGTGTGGAGATCGGGGTCGGACGCCCGGCTGTCGCGGTGGGTGAAGGCGGCGGCTACCAGGCCGCGGACGTTGACTTGGCGGACGCCGCCTGCACCAAGCCGGGTGAATAGGGCGTGGTCCTCGATGTATGTCAGCGCGCCGGCCATCGCCTTCTGGTGCGCCCGTTCGATCAGCGCCGCGGTAGATGGATCGGCCAGCGCCCAGAGCGTCGAGACCAACTTCACGGGCGAGAACGTGAGGTCGAAACCGCACACAGCGGTCGTCTTGGGCCGTGACAGCCGGGCGACGAGTCCGGCCAGCTCGCGGGCGTCCAGTGGGTCGCGTCCGAACTCGGCGAGGAAGAACTCTCGTGCGACCTGGGTGCGGATGCGTCCACGCTCCCCACGCGGCACGGCGGCCGTGGCCGCATTGCCGATCGAGAGGTTGTAGTCCGCGAAGCGCTTGGCGACCTCCATTCGGAACGGGCTGACGTCGGGGGAGTAGATCGGGAACGGGTTGCCCAGGTTGGTGGCGTTCGCGAAGTCCTTGGCCTCGGCCTCCGGCGGCAGGGCCGCGAGTCGCTCCTTGGTAAGTGGGTGGTAGCCAGCGCCGAACAGCGCCTTCATCTGTTCTTCGCTGACCACATCGCCGGCGTCCAAGCCCTCGATGCCTGCCATGCCGCGCCCGACCCACACTCCCGGGGTCTCGCCCTTCTCGGTGTAGTAGTAGGACGCGAGCGAGGTGTGGCCCTTCTCAGAGGAGTCCATGGCAGCCACCTGCCGGGTCAGGTAGTCGTACCCCCACCCGGCTGTGAGCTTCTTGATCCCCATCACGCCCTCCCAGAAGGAAGGCTGATCGCGCCTGTGGCCACCACCTGACCCACGAGTTCGCGAGGGTTTCGCAGAGCGGACGACAGCCCGGGACATTCACCCTAGCCAACGGTCACTTCGGACCCGGGCAACCGGCGTGCAAGAGGTGCTGGGCACTTGGAGATTGCTGGGACGCGGGGGCGAGGGGACGTCTCGGGAGTCTGGATTCGGGGGTGATTCGTGGCCACAGGGGCTTGGTCGATTCCTTCTGGGGGTGGTGAGAGGACATCGAGTGAAGGAGGACGGTCATGGCGAGAAGTACGCAGTCAGTTCGTCAGGCGGCCCGGCGGGCGGCGTTCCAGATGCAGCAGAAGCGCCGCGAGGAGCAGGCCACGCGGGAACGCCGGCTGACAGCGATCTCGATCAAGCTGATGGTCGCGCTGCGCGAACGCGACGATGCAGAGGCTAGGGCGCGGGACGCGATCCGTGCGCTGGAGGCCGAGGGGCTCGAACAGGCGGCGGTCGTCCGGTGGAGCAACGGCGAGCTGGACGCCAAGGAGGTCGCGCGGCTGCGCGACTTCGTCTCGAAGTACGTCGACGGCACGGGCGACGCCAAGCCGAACGGTGGACGGTCATGAACCCCGGCTACGCGCGGCGGGTTGGGCAGGCATGGACGTTCGCGCTCGGGGTGGTGCTGACGCTGGTGGATCTCGCGATCAGCGCGTTCCTGTTGGGGCTGGTCGGTGCGCTGCTGCCAGGTCTGGTTGAGTGGGGAGCCCTTGCCGGCTTCGCACTGGCGTCGCTGGCGCTGTTCGCTTGGCCCCGTCCCGGACGGGTCCGGCGACTTCTGGGTCTGTGGTGCGCCCCGGTCGACTTCCTGCGCGGACTGGCCGTCGGGTTCCGGCGATGGCTGGCGGGGTTCCCGTTCCTCGATCTGGTCTGGCGGGCGCGGTTCACCGTCGGGATCGCCGCGATCATCCAGAACTGGCAGGAGGGCACCCCGCAGTTCGGGCTGATCCCCGCCGGGATCATCGCCTTCAGCTACCTGTGGCCCTGGCTGCGTCGGGTCCACGCACGGCGCGTTGAGGCCGCCGGGGTGCGGGCCGTCCGGCGAGTGCGCGAGGTCGTGGCCCCAGGGACGCCCCGGGTTCCTTCTGGGAGGGCAGAACCACTGAAGGGAGTTCTGCGATGAGCAGCTTCGAGTCAGCCAGCGTGGCCTACGGACATCTGCGCAACGCCGCCTGGCACTACCTGTCCGCCGACGACGACGGGGCAGAGGGCCTGTTCCTCGGCGCCGCCTGCCTCGACGTCGAGGACGAGTTCGAGAAGGCCGAGGTCATCCCGGCGATCGTCGACGACGAGGGCTCAGCCGAGTTCGCGATCAAGGCCGCGCTGGCGTCCCTCAAGGACGACGCCGGCCCGCTCGTGCCAGCACTGCGCGAGGCGCTGGTCGACCTCGCCGTCCGGGCAGGTGTGCGATGACAGCCTCGGTCGCCGATTTGCTCGACCGGCTCCACGCCCACGCCTTCGCGATCTCGAACCTCACCACACGGCCATCCGAGGACCGTTGGCGGGCCCAGGCCGTCGTCTGGCCGAGACTCGCGCTGGCCACGATGCGGGCGATGAACAACGTGCCCCAAGGATCGGCCACGAACCAGGAACTCATCCTGGTCGACTCGATCCTGCAGCCGATCGCTCGGAACGAGTGGTTCCTGTCTGTGTCGGAGGCGGCTCCCGTGCCGAACGTCCCGCCGGACAAGCGGTTGGTCGACATGGTCCGCGTCCTCGGCGGGCTCGCCGACCTCCTCAGCCTCGGGCTGAAAGGGGTGGTGAGTGACCCGGCCGCCACACTCGGGTTACGGGCGAACCTACTGTCACCCGTCATGGTGGCCGCCAACTGGAGCCTGGCCACCGCACCCGACGTTCCGCGAAACATGAACCCGCGGCGCCACCTCCAACTGGTATCCGGCATCGGGGCTGCGTTCGCCTTCATCCCGCCGGCACTCCGGCCAGGCCAGTACGACGACATCGCCGCCGTGCCCCACAGCGAGAACAGCCTGGACGCGGCGATCCACAACTGGCTCGACGCTGCCAAGGACGCTCTTGCGACCCGCAAGGGACTGTCCGGGATGACCCTGCAAACGATCGCAGCTGACCTGAGCGTCGTCTGCGCGGCAGCGGCAGCAACGACGAACGCGGCGATCGCACTCGACCAGCTTGCTGAGGACCGCGGCCGACCGGTCGTCGAGGCGATCACCGACGCGAACGCCAGGTGGCGGGAGGCCTCCCGCTGGCCCCAGACCATCTACCTCGGCGGAGTCCGCGACACCGGACTCGCGGACGCGTCGACGTACCTGCGGCAGACCGTCGTCGAGACCCTGCGCGAGGGCAGGGCCTGGGCTGAGCCGCAGGGCATCGCCAGACGGATGCCGGGCCAGGACCTCCTCGCCGTCGCGAGGCGAGCGATGCACGCGGCCGCCGACGCTGGCGAGCAGCAGCACGCCGCGGTTACCAATCTCTTCTGGGGCAAGGACCGGGTCATGATCGCCTCGCGGGCTCTCGAAGGCGCCACCTACATGAACAAGGTAGTCTTCACCGCCCGCCGCCGCAGCGACTGGATCCCTATGCCCCGCTGCGAACCCACCGGCCTTGAGGTCTACCGGGCCGCCACCAACGCTTCCAACGCCACCTTCATTGCCCGCCAACTTGCAGTCGCTACGGCGAAGCCGTCTGTTTCACCCTTGGAGCCAGCGTCACCTGCCGCAGTTGACTTCACACAAGGGCGCATCGCGGCCCCAGAAACCACAGCCCCGAGCCTTTCGATCGAGCGGCTGACCAAGGAGCCCCCGTTCGGCATGGGCACCGGTGGTCCGGAACAGCCCTCCTTGGGGCCAGACTTCGCCCGCTGACTCCAAGGCTGCCGACTCCGATCAGTCACAGGCCGTCAACTAGTTGGTGCGCTTCCGCCAGCCGAGGATGAAGACGACGCTCACGGCCACCGCGAGAAGGGCGATGACGCACGCCAGGGCCAAGCAAAGCAGCCGCCACTCGTCGGGTGCCCCCGCGGTCAGGATGTTCACGGCTATCCCCAGAGACCCGGTCAACACGAGACCGTTCAGGAGCAGGATGAGTGCCTTTGCCGGACCGGTGGTTGCGACAACGATCGGTAGCCGACCTCCAACCAGGTACGAGCCTTTCGCCGTTCCACGATCAACGAGTAGGTTCACCAGGCGGTAGAGATCATTGGCGGTGTCGGCATGGATCAGAAC
>JAVHXR010000244.1:3575-4831 GCA_031119515.1 Propionicimonas sp. | reverse complement strand
CTACGGCTACCTCGGCAACGACGCCGAGTGGCTGGAGGAACCGATCGTCGAGATGGGACGCCTGGCGGGGGAGGCCATCGTCCGGCGGCTCGCCGAGCCCGCCGCCGAACCGCGCCGGACGGTGCTGAAGGCATCCTTCCTGGCCCGGGCCGAGGCTCGGGAGTGACCGGCCTCAAAGGCGGCGGCGTCCTGGTGATCGGCGAGGCCCTGATCGACGTCGTAACCCCTCCTGTCGGGTCCGCGCTGGAGCACGTCGGCGGGTCCCCGGCGAACGTTGCGCTCGGTCTGGCCCGGCTCGGGATTCCAGTGCGGTTCCGGACCGCGCTGGGGCCGGACGTGCGCGGCGAGAGGATCGCCGGGCACCTCGCCGCGTCCGGTGTCGTCGTCGACCCGGCCTCGTTCGTACTGGACCGCACCGCCACCGCGATCGCCCACCTCGATCCCGACCGGAGCGCCCGCTACGAGTTCGACATCCAGTGGCGGATCGACGGGCCGATCGCGCTGGGCGGTGCAGGAGTCGTCCATGTCGGGTCGCTCGGCTGCTACCTCGAGCCGGGGGCGGAGACGGTTCGCGGCTTCGTGCGCCACGTCGCGGGGAGGGCACGGGTGACGTTCGACCCCAACATCCGGCCCGCCCTCGTCCACGACCGAGCAGCAGCGCGGCGGGCCACCGAGGAGATCGCCGCGATGAGCGACCTGGTCAAGCTCAGTGACGAGGACGCCGGCTGGCTGTACCCGGGGGTCTCACCCCAAGCGGTGTTGCAGGGTTTCCTCGCCCGCGGCGCCCGTGTTGTCGCAATGACGCTCGGTCGCCGCGGGGCCGTCCTCGCGTCCAGGGAGGCGTCGGTCGAGATCGACGGCAGGCCGGTCGTGGTGCAGGACACCGTTGGCGCGGGCGACAGCTTCATGGCCGCACTGGTGAGCTGTCAGGCGTCCGGGCTCCTCGGAACCGGGGCAGACTCGTTGCGCGCCGCCGGCACATTCGCCGTTGCTGCGGCGTCCGTCGCTGTCGGCCGGCGAGGCGCTGACCTGCCGACCCGCGCCGAGATCGATCACGCAAGCGTCATCTCTACCTGACCCGAGGACGCGCGGCGAGCGCTCGTCATCCCGACAGCCCGGTGATCATCCAGATGCAAGGCCCGCGTTGATCCGGGCGCGCGTCCGCAGGTAGTGGAGCGGGTTCACGCTGTAGTTGTCGAAGGCCAGGTCGTGGTCCGGGTCGATGATCGTGAGCACGTGGTCGCGCCCGTTGCGGC
>JAVHXR010000244.1:0-3565 GCA_031119515.1 Propionicimonas sp. | reverse complement strand
GTCCCACGCGAGCTGGGCGAGGATCTTGAACCGGATCGACTCCAGCGGCTCTCCGTCCGGCCCGGGGTAGACGACGAACGCGTCGCCGCCGGGGAAGTGGCCGTCGGCGCAGGTGTCGCGGAAGGGGTCGATCAGGCGCCTGGCGTAGAGCGAGTAGTAGAAGTTGAAGCCCCAGTGCAGGAAACCGTCGACCCCGGAGGCGAACAGCTGGTGCCCCAGAGCCCGGCTGCGGGCCGACGGCATCGCGATGAACCGGTTGGCGACCCCGCTGTGCTGGGCCATGCAGTAGTACACCCAGAGGGTTCCGGGTCGCTCGGCGAGGAAGGGTCGGACGGCGTCGGTGGCGACCACCGGAGTCGCCACGGCTCCCGAGCGAACGTAGTCGAGGTCGCTGAGCGCGTCCATCACCACCCAGCCGTCGATCAGATCTGCCACCTGCGCACGCGCGGCGAGGTAGGCGTCGACGTCGTCGGCCGACGGCTCGTCCGAGACATGGAGGACCACGTTGGCGCGGCCGACACGGTCGTCCAGGACTGCCAGGAGCTGAGGCAGGAGAGTGGCGAGGAACCGGCGCCAGGACGGGTCTGTGGCAGGGGTGTCCCAGCCGAACCGGCGCTGCCGGCCGGTTGGGGTGTCGACGTAGATCGCCGGGCACGAGCGGGCTCCCCACTGCGTGAACAGGTGGCTGATCTCGAGTCGGGCGATCCAGCGGTGCAGCCTGCCGAAGTCGAAGGTGTAGCCCGCCGCGTCCTGGTGGACGCCGACGAGCTGGACCGGTGTCCGGTAGCTCCCGACAGCCGTGTCCAACGGGGGTGTCCAGACGGGGGTCAGGAGCGAGTTCGCACCCAGTTCCGCGGCCTTGGCGATGAACCGCTCGAGGATCTCCCAGTGCTCGGGGCTGAAGACCTCGACACGGTAGTGGTCGGCGAGCGCGTCGGCGTGGAGCCAGTGGCTGTTGGTGAGCTCCAGGGCGGGCGCGAGGGTGGGCATCACCTCGACGACCAGCTCGCAGTGGTGGATCTCGACCCCATCGGCGAGCACCCGGATCCCGAGGACGTGCGCTCCGGCAGCGCAGGGGTCATCCACTCGAAGGTCGATCCAGGCGGACCGCCACTGCCCAGGGACGGGTCGCAGCCTGCCGTCGTGGGCGGGCCGGAGAAGATCGGGATAGAGACCTGGCCGGTCGTCGTCGTAGTCGGCATCGTGCCCGGGGAAGGCCGCCAGCTCGACCGGCACGAGCTCGACCAGGAACAGCCGGGCATACCTGCTCGACGCCCCGGTGAACTCCAGCCTGAGGTCCACCTCGAGCGGTGGTTCTCCGGCCGGCGGGTGGTAGGCGAGCTGGAAGGACGCCGTCTCCCCCGGGAACACCGAGCAGGGGATGGTGTCGTCCAGCGGCCTCGGCGCTCGCCCGGGGTAGACCTTCTCCAGGCTGTCGGCGACCGCGAACCGCCACCCGGCCCCGGCCGCCCCGCGGTGCGGCAGGCCGGGGGCACATGCCTCGGATGTCGGCATCGTTGCGCCTCCTCAGGCTGCGATGCTCTCCAGCACCACCCGGCCGGCATGCACGTTCAGTCCGGACGCGAGCGCCGGGTCGCGATCCAGAGCAGCCCGCCATCCCTGGTCGGCAATCGCGAGCACGTAGGGCAGGGTCGCGCTGGTCAGGGCCCGAGTCGATGTCGCGGGAACTGCCGCAGGCATGTTCGCGACGCAGTAGTAGAGGCTCTGGTGGACGGCGAAGGTGGGCTCGTCGTGGGTGGTCGGGCGAGAACCCTCGAAACAGCCTCCCTGATCGATCGCGATGTCGACAAGTACGCTGCCGGGTCGCATCGAAGCGACCATGGCGTCGGTGACCACCTTGGGCGCCGCTGCACCCGGGACGAGGACTGCGCCGATCACCAGATCGGCGTCCCGAACGCACTCGCCGATGTCGTAGGCAGTCGAGGTTCGGGTGTGGAGCAGCCCGCGGTAGGTGGCCTCCAGGTGCCGGAGGCGGTCGGCCGACAGGTCGATGACCGTCACGCTCGCGCCGAGACCGAGGGCGTTCGCCGCTGCCTGGGTGCCGGCGACACCGCCGCCGATGACCACCACCCTGGCGCGTGGAGTTCCGGCGACGCCCCCCATCAGGACGCCCATGCCGCCGTGCGGGCTCATCAGGTGGTACGACCCGACGTTGACGCTCAACCGGCCGGCGACCTCGCTCATCGGGGTGAGCAGCGGCAGGCTGCCGTCGGGACGGCGCACCGTCTCGTAGCCGAGCGCTGTCACGCCAGCCTCACACAGGCTCCTGGTGAGGTCGTTCGACGCAGCCAGATGGAGGTAGGTGAACAGGACCTGGCCCTCACGCATCCTGGAGAACTCCGGAGCCAGTGGCTCCTTCACCTTGACCACGAGATCGGCCGTCCAGGCACCGGCAGCGTCGGTGAGCCGGGCGCCCGCACCCCGGTAGGCGTCGTCGCTGAAGCCGGAGCCGGTACCCGCCTGGGTCTCGACCAGCACGGTGTGTCCGTGGGAGACCAGCGCGTGCGTGCCGGCGGGGGTGATCGCCACCCGTCGCTCGTTGTTCTTGATCTCCCGGGGGACGCCGACGATCATGCCTTCTTCTCCTTCTGTGCGGTGGTGGCTGGGTTGGTTGCGAGCGGGCGGACGGCGGGCGCCAACACCACGGCGGTGAGGACGAGCGCCAGGACGATCACCAGGGACTGTCGAAGCCCGAAGTGGTCCCCGAGCAGGCCGAGCATGGGTGGGCCGACGAGGAACCCGATGTAGCCGGTGGTGGCGACCACCCCGACCCGGCTCGGGGCCGTGGCTGCGTCTCCCTCGGCCGCCGCCGAGATGCTCACGGGGAAACCCAGGGCCGCTCCCAGGCCCCACAGGACGACCGCGGCGTAGGCGAGCGGGAGACTGGGCGAGAAGACGACGCCGAGGAGTCCGAGGGCGGCGAAGCAGCCACTCGTCGCGACGACCCCGACGCGCGGGAACCGTGCCAGGACGGCGGGCCCGGCGAAGCGGCCGGCCGCCATCGCGGCAGCGAACGTGGTGTAAACGATGGAACTGGTGGACTGCTCGAGTCCGTGTCCGTCGACCATGACCAGCGGGAGCCAGTCGTTCGCCGTCCCCTCGGCGAGGGCGAGCACGAGGACGATGAGCGCGATGCGCACCACGCGCCCGTCGCGCCAGGCCCGTGGCCCCGCGGCCGTGGATCGGTCCTGCGCCTGGACGGCGAAACCCGGCGGCAGGTCTCTGGTGACCGCGACCGCGACGACCACCGCAATGCCCCCGGCGATCGCCAGTTGGCTGGCAGGAGGGTAGTTGATGGCTGCCAGCCAGATCCCGGCGCCGCCGCCCAGGAGAGTGCCGATACTGAACGCACCGTGCAGGAAGGGCAGGATCGGGCGGCCGAGCAGGCGCTCGACCTCGGCGCCGTCGATGTTGAAAGCCACCTCGGCGCACCCGAGGCCGAGCCCGAATGCCGCCAGGCCGACCCCGACGAGCACGGCTGAGCGCAGCTCGACCCCGCCGGCGATCGTGAAGGTGCCGCCGATCCAGCCACAGAGGGTGAGCA
>JAVHXR010000243.1 GCA_031119515.1 Propionicimonas sp. | reverse complement strand
AGGCGTCCGTCACGCTCGATCCTGCGCGCAGCAGTGCCATCGCACGCTCGATCCGACGGGTCATCAGGTAGGAGTAGGGCGACTCGCCGTACACCGCCCGGAACTGCCGGCTCAGGTGGCCGGCGGACAGGTGGGCGTCCCGGGCGAGCGCCTCGACGTCCAGCGGACGGGCGTACTCCCGGTCCATCCGGTCCCGCACCCGGCGCAGCCGCGCGAGGTCGCGCAGGTACTCGGCGTGTGCGCGGATGGTCGTCATCGCAGCGATCCTGCCACGCCGGTCGTCGATTGCCTACCCTCGACGGCCGGCGTCGCCGGTGCTCAGCCGGTGGTCCGCCGGGCTTCCCGGTCGGAATCCAGCAGCCGCAGCCACAGTTCGCTGGCGGTCGGGTAGGCGGGGACGGCATGCCACAGCAGGTCGAGCGGCACCTTCGCCGTGATCGCGATGGTGGCGGCATGCAGCAACTCGGCCACTTCCGGCCCGACGAAGGTCGCCCCGAGCAGGGTGTCGGCCTCGTCGTCGATCACGAGGCTCGCGCGGCCGGTCGCGTCGTCGCGTTGCAGCGCGGAGCCGGCCGCGGCGTCGAAGCCGACCGTGGCGGTGCGCACCCGGTGGCCGGCCGCGACGGCGTCGGCCTCGGTCTGGCCGACGCTGGCGACCTGCGGGTCGGAGAAGACGACCTGGGGGACGGGGACGAGGTCCGGCTCTGCGGGCGCCGGCCGTCCCTGTGCGGCGGCCGCGATCCTGGCGCCGACGACCCGGGCCTGGTACTTGCCCCAGTGGGTCAGGGGTGCGACGCCGCTGACATCGCCGACCAGGTGCAGCCAGTCCGGCAGCGGGCCGTCCAGCCCGCTGGGGGAGAGTCCGACCGACTCCAGGCCGAGGTCGTCGCGGGCCGGTCGCCGGCCGGTGGCGACCAGGAGTTCGGCCACCTCGGTCCGGGTGCCGTCCCGCTCGACCAGGGTCACCGGCCCGCCGTGGACCCGGCCCAGCCCGGTGTCCCGGGCGTCCGGGCGCTCGGCCCGCTCCAGGTCGACCCCGAACCGCACCTCGATGCCCTCGGCCGCCAGCCCGTCCCTGACGAAGTCGGAGACGAACGGCTCGAACTTCGACAACAACCGGTCCCCCCGCACCAGCAGGACGACCCTCGAGCCCAGCCCGGCCAGCCAGCGGGCGGCCTCGCAGGCCACCACGCCGCCCCCGACCACCGCTGTCGAGTCCGGCACCTCCACCACCCCGGTGGCATCGCGCGATCCCCACGGCTTCGCGGCCGCGAGGGCAGCGGGCACCACCGGCTCCGACCCGGTGGCCAGGACGACCGCGTGCCGGGCGTGGAGGGTCCGGTCGCCCTGCGGGGTGGCCACGACGACCGTCCTCTCGGCCGACAGCCGGCCGCGTCCGCGCAGCACCGAGATCCCGGCCCCCCTGGCCCACTCGACCTGGCTGGTGTCGTCGTAGTCGACCACCCACGAGTCGCGGCGGGCCAGCAGCCCGGCGCGGTCGACCGGAAGGCTTGAGGGCAGCCCTTGCAGGTGGGTGGCGGACGCCCGCACGTCGAGCGGGCGGAGCATCGCCTTGCTCGGGATGCAGGCGTAGAAGGAGCACTCGCCGCCGACCAGGTCGGCAGTGACCAGCACGGCCGTCCGGGAGCTCCCCCGGATGGCGTAGTCCGCCGCGTTCTCGCCGGCCGGCCCGGCTCCGATGACCACCACGTCGAAGGTATCCATCGCCCAAGTCTCACCCGCCGGGGCCGCCGGCGCCATGGCCGGACGGCGTCCGGGGTGCCCGCTTACGCGGTCGGAGGCCTCTCCCGCTAAGCTAGTTCAGGTTGTCTCAATCCGAAATCCAGGAGTTCTCTCTTGCCCAGCACTTTGGAGCAGCTCGGCCGGTCACGGGCCAAGCTCACCGTCGAAATCCCGTGGAACGATCTGAAGCCGCACCTCGACAAGGCGTACCGCGAGATCGCGGCGCAGGTCACCATCCCCGGCTTCCGCAAGGGCAAGGTGCCTGCCCTGGTCATCGACCAGCGGTTCGGCCGCGGCGCCGTGCTGCAGGAGGCGATCAATTCGGCCCTGCCGTCGGCCTATGAGGCGGCGGTCACCGAGTCGGCGATCATCCCGCTGGGCGAGCCCGACGTCGAGGTCACAAGGCTCGAGGACGGCGACGTCGTCGAGTTCACCGCCGAGGTGGACATCCGTCCGGACTTCGAGGTGCCGGACTTCAAGGGCGTCGCGGTGTCGGTCGACCCGCTGCCCGAGACCGAGACCGAGGTCGTGCAGCGGATCGAGCTGCTCCGCTCCCGGTTCGCCACGACGACGGAGGTCGAGCGTGCCGCGGCGGACGGCGACGTCGTGACCATCGACCTGCTGGGCTCCCGCGACGGCGAGCCGTTGCCGGACGCGACCGCGCAGGGCGTCAGCTACCGCGTCGGTGCCGGCGGCATGATCGACGGGCTGGACGAGGCCGTCACCGGCCTGGCGGCAGGGGAGTCGGTGGAGTTCTCCTCCACCCTCGTCGGCGGTCCCCTGGAGGGCGAGCCGGCCGACATCACCGTCACCGTCACCAAGGTCAGCGAGCAGGAGCTCCCGGCCGTGGACGACGAGTTCGCGCAGCTGGTGTCGGAGTTCGACACCGTCGAGGAGATGCGCTCCGACCTGACCTCGTCGGTCGCGGAGCTCGCCCGGCTCGAACAGTCCGCCAAGGGCCGCGACAAGGTGCTGGAGGCGCTGGTCGACCAGGTCGAGATCGAGCTGCCGGAGCGGCTGCTGACCGGCGAGATCGAGGCCCGCAAGGAGCAGATCAACGAGCAGCTCAAGCGTGCCGGGCTCAGCCTCGAGCGCTACCTGGAGCAGGCCGACGAGGAGGCCAAGACCCCCGAGGAGTTCTGGGCCGAGCTGGAGGCATCCACCGAGCGTGGGCTGAAGGCTCAGCTGCTGCTGGACAAGGTCGCCGACGAGTCCGAGCTCGCGATCGACCAGGCGGACCTGTCCGAGCTGCTGGTGCGCAAGGCCGCCCAGGCCGGCACCTCGCCGGAGCAGGAGGCCCAGCACATGATGGAGCACAACCACACCGGCGCCTGGATGCAGGAGATCCGCCGCAACAAGGCGCTCGCGCTGATCGTCGCCGAGGCGACGGTGACCGACACCGACGGCAATGCCGTCGACGTCACCGGGGGCGTCCCGGACACCGCGTCCGACGAGTGACCCACCGCTGATCCGAACCCGGGGCCGTCCGCTTGGGCGGCCCCGGGTCGTTTTCCGGCGAACCTCCCGCCGGGGGACTCTCGACGCCTCGGCGTGGCCGGTCCGGGCCCTGGCCTGTGCCAGCACCGCGGGCCGGTCGGGCCGGGTGGCGGGGTGGCTGCCCTGCGGTGGCCCTGGTGCCCGGGTCCGGGCCCGCGTCGAACCGGCCGGGCGGCCGTCCGCGGGTGTGCCAGACGTTCGTCCAGGCGGTGTGACCGGTTGGCTGCGCCGTCAGCGAACAGGGTGGGGAACGCTCCGATTTCGTCCGGGTCACCGGGTAGGTTCGCTCCCGTGAGTGAATTCGGACCCATCACCCGTGGCCTGTCGATGGCCGCCGGCGTCAGCCCGGCCGGGATGACCGATTCGGTGTACCAGTCGCTGCTGGCCAACCGGATCATCTTCCTCGGTTCCGAGGTGCGCGACGAGAACGCGAACGCCATCTGCGCGCAGATGCTGCTGCTGAACGCGGAGGACCCGCACAAGGACATCTACCTCTACATCAACAGCCCCGGCGGCTCGGTCGACTCCGGCATGGCGATCTTCGACACCATGCAGTGGATCTCGAACGACGTCGCCACCGTCGCGATGGGCCTGGCCGCCTCGATGGGCCAGTTCCTGCTGAGCGCCGGCACGAAGGGCAAGCGGTTCGCGCTGCCGCACAGCCGGATCATGATGCACCAGCCCTCCGGGGGCCTCGGCGGCACCGCCTCCGACATCCGGATCCAGGCCGAGCAGTCGCTCCACATCAAGAAGACGATGTCGGGGCTGATCGCCGAGCACACCGGCCAGACCGTCGAGCAGATCGAGGCCGACTCCGACCGCGACCGCTGGTTCACCGCCGAGGAGGCGCTGGAGTACGGCTTCATCGACCACGTCTTCGAGCGCGCGGCGCAGATCCCGACCGCCGCCCCCAACAAGTGAAAGGGGCTGCGATGACCACGCCCGTGTTGCCCGGCGGCCTCGCCCCGGCCGGTCCTTCGATGGACTACTACATCCCGCAGTGGGAGGAGCGGACGTCGTACGGCGTCCGCCGCGTCGATCCCTACACCAAGCTGTTCGAGGACCGGATCATCTTCCTCGGCACCCCGATCAGCGACGACATCGCCAATGCCGTGATGGCCCAGTTGCTGTGCCTGCAGTCGCTCGACCCCGAGCGCCAGATCAGCATCTACATCAACAGCCCCGGCGGCTCGTTCACGGCGCTGACCGCGATCTACGACACGATGCGCTACATCAAGCCCGACGTCCAGACGGTGTGCCTGGGCCAGGCCGCCTCGGCGGCGGCGGTCCTGCTCGCCGCCGGTACCAAGGGCAAGCGGCTGGCGCTGCCGAACAGCCGGATCCTGATCCACCAGCCGGCCACCGAGGGCGGCTACGGGCAGTCCTCCGACCTGGAGATCCAGGCCAGGGAGATCCTGCGGATCCGGTCGCTGATGGAGGGCATGCTGGCCACCGACACCGGGCAGACGGTGGAGAAGATCAGCAAGGACATCGAGCGCGACAAGTACCTGACCGCCGAGGAGGCCTTCGAATACGGCATCGTCGACGACATCCTGACCTCGCTGAAGGACGCGCCGCGCTGACGCGGAAAGCCGACGCAGGCGGCAGCTGCGCTGGCAC
>JAVHXR010000242.1 GCA_031119515.1 Propionicimonas sp. | reverse complement strand
TGCCTCGTGCGCGGCGGCGAGGATGTGCAGCACGGTGTTGGTCGAGCCGCCCATCGCGATGTCGAGCCGCATCGCGTTGCTGAATGCCGCCTTGGTGGCGATCGAGCGCGGCAGCACCGACTCGTCGTCCTGGTCGTAGTAGCGGTTCGCCAGTTCGACGGCCAGCCGCCCGGCCTCGAGGAAGAGGCCCTTGCGCGCCGCCGCGGTGGCCAGCGTGGAACCGTTGCCAGGCAGCGACAGGCCCAGCGCCTCGGTCAGGCAGTTCATCGAGTTCGCGGTGAACATGCCCGAACAGGAGCCGCAGGTGGGGCAGGCGTTCTGCTCGATCGCGGCGATCTGCTCGTCGGTCACGGACTGGTCGACAGCCTTGATCATGGCGTCGATCAGGTCGAGCCGCACCGAGCCGCCCTCGTCCGGTGCTCCGGAGACGACCCTGTCGCCGAGGATCCGGCCGGCCTCCATCGGGCCGCCGGAGACGAACACCGTGGGGATGTTGAGCCGCAGCGCGGCCAGCAGCATGCCAGGGGTGATCTTGTCGCAGTTGGAGATGCAGACGAGGGCGTCGGCCTGGTGGGCATTCACCATGTACTCCACCGAGTCGGCGATGATCTCGCGGCTGGGCAGCGAGTAGAGCATCCCGGAGTGGCCCATCGCGATCCCGTCGTCGACGGCGATGGTGTTGAACTCGCGGCCGATCCCGCCGGCCTCCTTGATGGCGCCGGCGACCAGCTGGCCCATGTCCTTGAGGTGGACGTGGCCGGGTACGAACTGGGTGAAGGAGTTGGCGATCGCGATGATCGGCTTGCCGAAGTCGGAGTCCTGCACCCCGGTGGCACGCCACAGGGCCCGGGCCCCGGCCATGTTGCGTCCGTGGGTGGTGGTACGCGAGCGAAGTGTGGGCATCGTCTGTTCTCCTTCACGAATGCCAAGACTTCTAGGGTAGTCGGGTATTCCCCGCCCGCCCATGCCAGGGCCGCTGGGTGACCGGCGTCCGCGGGATCCGGTGAGCAGAAGCCGCCCGGGCGGCCATCGGATCGCTCCCGTCCGGATCGTGCGGACGGCGAGACGGTCGGACGTCGGCCCGCGCGGGTATGGTCCCGGCATGGTGCACGAGCTCACCCGCCAGGAGGCCCGCCGGCTGGCCATCCGCGCCCAGTTGCTGGACGCCGAGCGGCCGTCCTTCGTGCCCGAGGTGATCGAGGCACTGACCGTGGTCAACATCGACCCGACCAGCGCGATCGCCCCGAGCGAGGACCACCTGCTGTGGACCCGGCTGGGCGTCTCCTACGAGCACGCCCAGCTGCAGGCGGCGGCCGGGTCGGAGCGCACCGCGTTCGAGTACGACGGGATGTACCGGGCGATGGTCGACCTCCCGCTCTACCAGGCGGTGATGCGCCAGCCGCTGCGGTACGAACAGGCCAGGCAGTGGGTGGCCGACAACGCCGGCTTCCGGCGCGACATCCTGGACCGGTTGCGCGGCGCCGGGCCGCTGCGCACCGGCGAGATCCCGGACACCAGCAGTCGTCCCTGGGGGTCGACCGGGTGGACCGACAACCGCAACGTCACCCAGATGCTGGAGATCCTGACCCGGTTGGGCGAGGTGGCGATCGCCGGCCGCACCGGGAGGGAGCGTCACTGGGACCTGGCCGAGCGGGTCTACCCGGCGGGGCTGCCCGAGATCCCGATCGGGGAGGCCGAGTGGCGCCGCGACGAGCGCAGGCTGCAGTCGCTCGGGATCGCCCGGGCCAGCCAGACCGAGGTGCCGCTGGAGCGGATGGACGTCCGCGGGGCCGGCGAGCCGGCCGTTGTGGAGGGAGTGCCGGGAACCTGGCGGGTCGATCCGGTGGGACTTGCCGACCTCGGCCGCCCGTTCCGGGGCCGCACCGCCCTGCTCTCGCCGTTCGACCGGCTGGTGTTCGACCGCGCCCGCGCCGAGGCGCTGTTCGGCTTCGAGTACGTCCTCGAGATGTACAAGCCGGCCGCGAAACGCCGCTGGGGCTACTTCGCGCTGCCGATCCTGCACGGCGATCGGCTGGTCGGGAAGCTGGACGCGAAAGCGGACCGCAAGGCGGGGCTCCTCCGCGTGTTCGCGATCCACGCCGACATCGACTGGCCGGACGAGGTGGCCGAGGCCGTCCGTGCCGAGATCGGGTCGCTGGCGGACTGGCTCGGCCTCGAGGTGTCCCACCCCGAGGACTGACCGGGGACAGGCGAGCGTGCGGCGGGGCACCCCGCCGCCATGGGGCGGAACTGGCCGCGGTGACGGGAGCTGTCACGGCGGGGATAGCATGGCCGGGCGTGGCACCACCGCTCGCCACCCGCTCCGCGCCCCACGACGGCGTTCCCCCCCTTCACCTCGGCGCCGCCGCGCGCCCCGTCCAAAGACCCGAGATGACCTGGACCCTTGCCGGCCGTGCCGCCGGCCTCAACCCGTCCGTGATCCGCGAGATCCTGAAGGTGACCGAGCGCCCCGGCGTGATCAGCCTCGCCGGCGGGTTGCCGTCACCGCGGACCTTCCCGATCGCGGAGTTCGCCGCCGCATCGGCGACCGTGCTCGAACGGGACGGCAGCGCGGCACTGCAGTACGCCGCCAGCGAGGGCTACCGCCCGCTGCGCGAGTTCGTCGCCGAACGGCTGCCCTGGGAGGTCGACCCCGAGCACGTGCTGATCACCACCGGCTCCCAGCAGGGGCTCGACCTGGTCGCCAAGGTGCTGGTGGACGAGGGCAGCCGGGTGCTGGTGGAGACCCCCACCTACCTCGGCGCCCTGCAGGCGTTCAGCCCGTTCGGCGCCCGGGTCGCCGGCGTCCGCAGCGACGACGAGGGCCTGTTGCCGGACACGCTGGCCGCGGCCGCCGGCCAGGGTGCTGACCGGGCCCGCTTCCTGTACGTGCTGCCGACCTTCCAGAACCCGACCGGGCGGATGCTGGGCGAGCAGCGCCGCGCCCGGCTGGTCGAGGTCGCCGCCGAGATCGGGCTGCCGCTGGTCGAGGACAACCCCTACGGCGAGCTCTGGTTCGACAACCCGCCGCCGGCGCCGCTGGCCGCCCGCAACCCCGACGGCGTCCTCTACCTCGGCTCGTTCTCGAAGGTGCTGGCCCCCGGCCTGCGGCTCGGGTTCGTGGTCGCCCCCGGGGATGTCTTCCCCAAGCTGCTGCAGGCCAAGCAGGCCGCCGACCTGCACAGCCCGGGATTCAACCAGCGGATGGTCCACGAGGTGGTGCGCGGCGGCTTCCTGGATCACCACGTCCCGACGATCCGGACGCTCTACCGTGCCCAGCGCGACCACATGCTCGCCGCCCTGGAACGTGAGTTCGGCGGGGGAGGGACCTCCTGGAACGTCCCGGCCGGCGGCATGTTCCTGTGGCTTCGGCTGCCCGAGGGAGTGGACGCGCTGGAGTTGCTGCCGCTCGCGGTCGAGGCCGGGGTGGCGTTCGTCCCTGGCGGCCCGTTCTTCGCCACCGACCCCGACCCGCGGGCGATGCGGCTGTCGTTCGTCACTGCCGGCCCGGACGAGATCGACACCGCGGTGGCGGCCCTGGCCAGAGTGGTCGGCGCCCGGAGGGCCTGACCGTTCCCCGTCACGGCTCCAGGTCGACCAACTCGATGGCGATTCGGACGGTGTCGCCCTCCTCCAGCCCTTCCCGCTCCCTCACCTGACGCTTCAGCGGCAGCGCGTAGCGTCCGTCGGAGTCAGGGAAGACCGACGTCTGCCACGCGCTGGTCCCGATCGTCACCCGGACGCGCAGTGAGCCGAACCCGCGCCGGGGTAGCGGGAGGCCGCGGAGTTCCGCGGAGTCGCCCGCCGGGACGTGGGCGAAGTACCAGCTGTCCTCCCGGCTGCGCCACCGGGTGATGGCGGAGTCGAACTCGAAACGCATGACGGGAGGGTACGCCGGCCCCCTGACACCGCCCGGGCTCCGGTCTCGCAGAGCATCGCCGCAGCGGCCGTCCGCCCGGCCGCGGCTAGGTTGGCGCCCTACGGCCGGACGAGGGGTGGCAGATGCGGCAGGCGATCACCGCTGGAGTGGTGACGGCGGTGGTCGGCTACACCGGCGCGTTCGCCGTGGTGCTCACCGGTCTGCAGGGGGTCGGCGCGACCCCGGCCCAGGCCGCCTCCGGTCTCGCCGCGCTCTCGGTGGTGATGGGTGCGGTGACCATCCTGCTCTCGCTCCGCTACCGGATCCCGATCACGGTGGCCTGGTCGACCCCGGGTGCCGCGCTGCTGGCGACCACGGGGGTCACCGACGGCGGCTGGCCGGCGGCTGTCGGAGCGTTCTGCGTCGTCGGCGTCCTGCTCGCGCTCACCGGGGTGATCCCGTGGCTGGGACGGCTGGTCGCGGCGATCCCGACCCCGATCGCCCAGGCAATGCTCGCCGGCGTGCTGGTGCCTATCTGCCTGGCACCGGTCCGGGCCGTGGTGGACGCGCCCGCCGTCGTGGGACCTGTCCTGCTGGTGTGGGTGGCGATGCTGGCGTGGCGCCCCCGCTGGGCGGCGGCGGTCTCGATCGGCGTCGCCCTCGTGATCGCCGTGGTCGCGCTCGGGCTGGACGGGGGGCTCGGCGGGCTGCCGCTGCCGGTCCCGTCCCTGGAGTGGACGACGCCCGCGTTCAGCTGGTCCGCCCTGGTCGGGGTCGCGCTGCCGCTGTGGCTGGTCACCATGGCTTCCCAGAACGTCCCGGGGGTCGCCGTGCTCGGCTCCTTCGGCTATCGGGTGCCGTGGCGCGGCAGCCTCGTCACCACCGTGGCGCTGAGCTGGGTGCAGGGACGGATCTGGCGCAAGTTCGGCGAGGAGCCGGGTTCGGCGATCCTGGTCAACCTGGTCACCCCGTTTGCCGCCTACCTGCTGGCCGAAAGCGTGCACGCCTCGGG
>JAVHXR010000241.1 GCA_031119515.1 Propionicimonas sp. | reverse complement strand
GGATGTGTCCGGTCGGCGCCTGCTGGCCCTGACCGATGATCTCCTCCACCTGTTCGCGGACGGCCTCCAGCGAGATGCCCATCGACTCCAGCGCCTTCGCCGCCACGCCCTCGCCCTCATGGATGAGGCCGAGCAGGAGATGCTCGGTGCCGATGTAGTTGTGGTTGAGCATGCGCGCCTCGTCCTGGGCGAGCACGATGACCCGCCTGGCGCGATCTGTGAACCGGTCGAACATCGCAGCAGAACTCCTTAATCCAGCAGGGCTGGCGTCCGCCGATTGTCCCAATGACTACCGAAGGACGTCCTCAGTCTAGTCAACGGTGCGCAGCCACCCGGAGTTCCCATGTTCGCCCCCGGCTCAATCAGGCCGGGCCGCAGCCCGGCCGGAAGGCTCAGGCGTGGGCGTTCTCGTAGGCCTCGCGGACCTCGCTGGAGACCCGGCCGCGGCTGGAGACGTTCATCCCCTGGTCGACAGCCCAGGCCCGGATCTCGGTCGCCGTGGCGCCGCTGCCGGACCTGCGCTTGCCGCCACCGGACCGCCGGCCGGCGGACACCTTCCGCGCGGCCGCGATGTAGGGCGCCAGCGCTTCCTCGAGCGAATTGCGGTTGGAATCCGACAGATCGATCTCGTAGCTGGTTCCCGCGTAGGCGAAAGTGACCGTGCCGTCCGCCTTGGAGTCATCGAGATCGTCGGTGAGCACAATCTGCACGCGCTGCGCCATGGCTGGTCCTTTCAAGGCCTAATACGAAGCTGTCTTTTCACGAGAACAGCCTAGTTAGGGTATACCACTGGGCAAACGATGGAAATGCGATGGATTGCGCCCCTGCCCGGCGCGCGGCCTCCCGGCCGAATCCGGTGCCGGGCACGGCGAAATCGCCTCCCATCGAATTGCCTCCGGCCCGAAGCGGTCGGCCGAAATGCCGCGCGAGAGCCTCCCCCGGGATCAGGCGAGGGTACGTTTCGCCTCGCCGGCGAACGGGGCCGTGATTGCCTTCAGGTCGACGACGGTCGGCTGATTCTCCTCGCTCCACAGAATCTCCTCGCCGTCGGCGGGGGCGCCGGACACCCGCCGGGGCAGCGCGAGGATCTCGGCGTTGCGGGACTCGTTCAGCCGTGCGATCTCCAGCTTCAGGCCGTCGTTGTCGCGGACGAGACCGGTGTTCTCCAGCACGAGGCTGGCGTTGTCACCGCGGAGTCTGGCAACTTCGTGGCCCAGCCGTCCGGCTTCGGCGCGGGCTGTGGTGGCCCGGCTGCGGAGCTGCTGATTGCGCTGCTGCAGGATTCGCAGCAAACGGGTGTGCTGCTCGCGTTCGCCATGGAGTTTCTCGCCGTGGGCACGCAGGTCGAGCGTGGAACGCAGTTCGTAACCCGCGCGCTGGAGCTTCACTTCGCGCCAGGCCAGCAGGGTCGAGGCCAGGCCGCCCAGGAATGCGATAACGGCACCGGCGCGCGTCAACCACACGTCACCGGTCAGGAGTGCGGCGGCGAGCAGGACGGTCACTGCCAATGTCAACCACGAATAGCGCCCTAAGGCGGATCGTCCGGTACGGCGGACAGCGGGGGAAGCGCTCACGGCGCACAGCCTAACCCCGGGTGCGGGGTTCGCCGGGGTCCTCTCCCGGCGTGGCGGATTGATCCTCCGGCGGTGGATTTGGTATTTCGCAGGCGCGTTCCAGCATTCGGCCGGCGACCGCCAGGCCGACGCACGCCAACAGCGACACCCCGGCGCCCACCACCCGGGCGCGGGGCGACTCGGCGTCCAGGTGGGGCAGCGAATAGAGGACGATCGCCGCGTAGGTGCCCGCCAGCGCGGCGCCGGCGATCACGGCGGTCTTGCCGAGTGCGAGGAGGGCGACGGCGAGGTTGGGCTGCACCCGCTCGTGCCGGCGATGGATCGCGCGGCGGGTCTGGCGGGCCTGCCACCCGACGACGGCCGCGATCACCGCTATCGCGCCGGCTCCCGCCAGCGGCGGGATCGGCAGTGCGAGGCTCAACCGGTCGAGGGCGAAGAACACCCCCCAGCCGACGACGGCACCCACCAGGGCGGAGAGCGCGATCGTCCGCCAGGAAGTCAGCCGGACGGTCGGGGCCGGTTCCGCCATCAGATCTCGACGAGCAGGTCGTCGCGGCGGCGCACCCCGGTGGTGTCCAGACCGGCGACGAGGTCCGCGACCCGCCCGTGCCCCACCAGTTCCGCCGCGGGGTCGACCTCGAGCCACGGGACGAGGACGAACGCGCGCTCGTGGGCGCGCGGGTGCGGCAGGGTGAGGACGTCGTTGGCGATCACCCGGTCGGCGACCGCGATCAGGTCGACGTCGATGGTGCGCGGGCCGAACCGCACCGTTCGGATCCGGTCGAAGGCGTCCTCGATGGCCTGCGCCCGCTCCAGCATCACCATCGACGCCAGGGTCGACTCGACCTGGACGACGAGGTTGAGGAAGTCGGGCTGGTCGGTGAGCTCGACAGGGTCGGTCTCGTAGACCGAGGAGATCCCCGTCACCTTCATGCCGGGGGTGGCGTTGAGCAGCGCGGTCGCCCCCTGCAGGTACTCCACCCGGTCGCCGAGGTTCGACCCGAGGGAGTAGGTGACCAGGCGGAGCGGTGCCATCCCGGAGAGGGTGTCCAGGTCGAGGTCGATCACGGCCGCTCCTTCCTGCGCTTCACCCGCACCGCGACGTCGCGCACCGGCACCCCGATCGGCGCCTCCGGCTTGTGCACCGTGACGGTGACCTTCGTGACGACAGGGATCGCCAGGCACATCTCGGCGATCCGGTGGGCGAGCGTCTCGATCAGGTCGACCGACTCCGCCTGGACGATCCCGGCCACCCGCTCGGCCAGCTCGGAGTAGTCGACGGTGGTCGAGAGGTCGTCGACCGGGCGTTCCCGGTCGAGCACGCAGTCGAGGTCGACGACGAAGGGCTGGTCGCTGAACTTCTCCGCGGTGTAGACACCGTGCCTGCCGAGCACCTCGATGCCCTTCAGCCTGATTCGATCACCCACGTGGCCACCTCCGCGACCGACCCTACCCGACGGTTCCGCGCCGCGGCTCCCGCTCGGCCAGCAGTCGCTCGGCGACCGCTATCGCATCCCGCTGCTCGGCGACGGTGTGGGTCCGCACCCCCCAGATCCGGTGCGAGGCGAGCAACGCGGTGAGCGCAGCCGTCGCCGCGTCCCGCTGCCTGGGTGGACGCTGTCCCGCCCCGGTCGCCAGCAACTCGCCGAGGAAGCGTTTGCGCGAGGCGCCGACCAGGACGGGGTGGCCGAGTGCCGAGACCTCCTCCAGCCGGGCGAGCAGCGCCCAGTTGTGGGCGGCGGTCTTGGCGAACCCGAGCCCGGGGTCGAGCACCAGCCGCTCCGGGGCGATCCCGGCGGCCAGGGCGGCGTCGCGCCTGGCGGCCAGCTCTGCCACGACCTCCGCGACGACGTCGTCGTAGCCGGCCAGCCGCGCCATCACGTCGGAGTGTCCGCGCCAGTGCATCGCGACGTAGCCCACGCCCAGCCCGGCCACCGTCGCCAGCATCTCCGGGTCGGCCAGGCCGCCCGAGACGTCGTTGACGAGGACGGCGCCGGCGGCCACCGCAGCGGCCGCGACCTCCGCCCGCATCGTGTCGACCGACACCCTCGCGCCGGCCGCCGCCAGCGCCGCCACCACCGGCACCACCCGATCGAGTTCGACCGCGACCGCGGCGCGCTCGGCCCCCGGACGGGTGGACTCGCCGCCGACGTCGACCAGGTCGGCGCCCTCGCCGTGCAGCCGCAGGCCGTGTGCGACGGCGGCGTCGCGCCGCAGGTGTTCGCCGCCGTCGGAGAACGAGTCGGGAGTGACGTTGAGGATCCCCATCACCAGGGTCCGGCCCGGCTGCGCAACTGCGGTCACGGGCCGAGCCTAACGTCGCCGGGGAGGGTCAGCGCTCCGGGCCACCGCCCCCGGGCGCACCCAGGGCACCGGGAGCCGCCACCGGCCTGATCGCAAGGAACCCCCGCAGCGCGGTGTCGAGGCCGTCGCGCAGGCGGTCCAGCTCGGGCAGTGCCTCCGGGTCGGCCATGATGGTGATGCCGAGGTCGCCGGCATAGGAGAGGGTGGCGAACGCGGCGGCGATGTTGCCGGTGGTGACCGACATCGGCACGAGCCCGGTGGCCTCGAGCCCACCCAGCCGCAGCCGTTGCGCCGGACCGCGCAGGTTGGTGGCGAAGGTGTGCACCAGTCGCTGATGGTCGGTGAACCAGCGGAACAGCCCGAGCCGGGCCAGCCACCTGAACCAGGGCCCGAGCAGCGCGGTGGACGCCGCCGCCGGCAGCGCCTTCGCCCGCCGGGTCACGGCGGCGACCGTCCGCAGCCGGACCACCCGGTCGCCGCTGGCGGGTACGCTCACCGGCATCACGCCGGTCTGGTTGCCGAGGTCGGTGCCGCTGGTGGCCCGCCGGGACGAGACCGGCACCGAGACCACCACCGACGGCAACCGTTCGCCCCGTGCGGCCGCGAGCCCGCCGAGGGCCTCGGCGATCACCACAAGCACGAGGTCGTTGATGGTGGCACCGTGCGCCCGCGCGACGGCCAGTGCCTCGTCGAGCGGGCAGTGGACGGTCGCCATCCGGCGACGGCCGCCGGTGGGCCGGTTCAGCGAGGTGGGGGCGGCGCGCGCGGTCGGGGTCCGCAGCACGGCCACCCCGGCGACGAGCCGGGCGGCACGCTGCGGCAGCCGTGCCAGCCCTCGCAGCCGGCCGGTCAGGTTGTCCGCCAGCAGCGCGGCCCACCCGGGCAGCGGCCGGGGAAAGCCGGCCTCGCCCGCCGAGGCCGGTCCGGCGAGGTCGGACAGGATCGCGAGCGCCGCGATCCCGTCGGCCAGGACATGGTGGAGGACGAGCACCACGGCGGCCTCGTCC
>JAVHXR010000240.1 GCA_031119515.1 Propionicimonas sp. | reverse complement strand
GGGTCCCGATCCGGACCCCGGAGGTGTACCAGGCGCCGTTCGGGTCGCTCGGCACCGAGTTTCGGTTGGTGACGATGCCCGAATCCAGCAGCGCGGACTCGGCCTGGCGGCCGGTCAGACCGAACGAGCTGACGTCGAGCAGCACCAGGTGGTTGTCGGTGCCGTCGGTGACGAGCTTGACGCCACGCCGCATCAGGCCGTCCGCCAGCGTCCTGGCGTTGTCGGCGACCGCCTGCGCGTAGGTCTGGAAGGAGGCCTGACGGGCCTCGGCGAAGGCGATCGCCTTCGCGGCCATGACGTGCGACAGCGGGCCGCCGAGCACCATCGGGCAGCCGCGGTCGACGCTGGGTGCGTACTCGGCGGTCGCCAGCACGAACCCGCCGCGCGGGCCGCGCAGGGACTTGTGGGTGGTGGAGGCGACGATGTGGGCGTAGGGGATCGGGTCCTCCTCGCCGGTGAACACCTTGCCGGCGACGAGGCCGGCGAAGTGCGCCATGTCGACGAACAGGGTCGCTCCCACCTCGTCGGCGATCTCCCGCATCTTCGCGAAGTTCACCCGGCGGGGGTAGGCGGAGTAGCCGGCGACGATGATCAGCGGCTTGAACTCGCGGGCGTCGGCCAGCAGCCGGTCGTAGTCGATTAGGCCGGTTGTCGGGTTGGTGCCGTAGGAGTGCTGGCGGAACATCTTGCCCGAGATGTTGTGCCGGAAGCCGTGGGTGAGGTGCCCGCCGGCGTCCAGGCTCATGCCCATCACGCGTTGGGCGTTGAAGGTCGCCCGCAGGTCCTCCCAGTCCGCCTCGGACAGGTCGTTGACGGTCTTGGCCCCGAGGCGCTCGAGGGTCGGCGACTCGATCCGGTGGGCCAGGATCGACCAGTACGCGACCAGGTTGGCGTCGATGCCGGAATGGGGCTGGACGTAGGCGTACTCGGCGCCGAACAACGCGCTGGCGTGCTCGGACGCCACCGACTCGACGGTGTCCACGTTCTGGCACCCGGCGTAGAAGCGGTGGCCGACGGTCCCCTCGGCGTATTTGTCGGACAGCCACGTCCCCATCGTCATCAGGACCGGGAGCGAGGCGTAGTTCTCGCTGGCGATGAGCTTCAGCGAGCCCCGCTGGTCGTGCAGTTCGGCGCGGGTGGCGTCGGCGATCCGTGGCTCGATCGTTTCGATGACGCCGAGCGCCTGCCGGTAGATGCTGGTGGCGGTGGCTGCGAGGTCGGACACGCGGACGCTCCTGAGGTCGAGGACCCGTCAACTCTACCGACCCTGCGGCCCGGGACGGATCTGTGCCCGCCGCCGCGCGACGATGGTGTCGCCCGGACGAGACCCGGACAGGCAGCCGACCATGTGAGCCGGTGGTCCCGCCGCCCCGGCGGGGTGGACGTACTGGCCCGCTTCGCCGCTGTTCCGGCGCTCCCGCGGGCCGCGCGGAGCCGGCGTGCTGGCCGGCCCGAGCACGTTCTCGCGGCGCGCTCGCGAAGATCGTTCCTTGAACGATTCAACCCGCGCTACGCTGACTCCGCCCAGAGTTCGACTACAGGGAGCGGCCAGGATGGCAAGGCGAGCGAACGTCAGCATGAAGGACGTGGCTGCGTTGGCGAGGGTGTCGGTCGGGACCGTCTCCAACGTCCTCAACTCACCCGACCTGGTGGCCGAGGCGACCCGCGAACGGGTGCTGCTCGCGATCGAGAAGCTCGGCTGGGTGCGCAACGAGTCCGCGCGCCAACTGCGGGTCGGGCACAGCCGGTCGGTCGGCATGGTCGTGATGGACATCGCCAACCCGTTCTTCGCCGACGTGGTTCGGGGCGCGGAGGACGTGCTCTACGACAAGGACTACTCGGTCCACATCGGGAACAGCGACCAACGGCCGGACCGCGAGGCGACCCTGCTCGACCACTTCCAGCAGCACAGGGTCCGGGGGCTGTTGTTCGCCCCGATCGGCGCCAGCGCCCAGCTCGCGGTGCCGCTGCGACAACGGGGGATACCGGTGGTCCTGGTCGATCGTGCGGTCGGGGTCGCCGACTTCTGCTCGGTCGGGATCGACGACGTGGAGGGTGGCAGGATCGCGATCGCGCACCTTCTCGAGCAGGGTCACCGCCGGCTCGCCTTCGTCGGCGGGCCGAGCTCGCTCACCCAGGTGGCCGATCGCCGGCGGGGAGCCGAGCTCGCGCTGCAACTGGTCCCCGAGGCCTCGATGCTGGCGGTCTCGACACCCTTCCTGGACGTCGAGTCGGGGGCGAGGGCGGCCTCCGAACTGCTGATGCTGCCGGACGGCGAGCGCCCGACGGCTGTCTTCGCGGCCAACGACCTGCTCGCGATCGGGCTGCTCCAGGGCTTCGTCCTGGCGGGGGTGAAGGTGCCCAAGGAGATCGCGATCATCGGCTACGACGACATCGCCTTCGCGGCGGCGGCCGCCGTCCCGCTGTCCTCGGTGCGACAACCCCGGACGCTGCTCGGTGCGGAGGCCGCCGAGCTGCTGTGCGAGGAGATCAGGGCGAGCGAATCGGACGAGCCGCACGAGCACCGCGCGGTGCGGATGACGCCTGAACTGGTGGTGCGGCGCTCCTCTGCTTATCGAATCGTGACCTCCTGATCGCTTGACAAGCCCGCTCACCCGGCATAGATTCCTGCCGTTCGATGGAACGTTTCAATCGCGGCAAGGAGGGCGCGAATGGGGATCCCGGGTGGAACTCCCACGCTGGAGCTTCGCGATGTGTCGAAGAGCTTCGGCGCAGTCGTGGCACTACGGAATGGCCAGCTCGCTCTGCACTCAGGTTCGATCCATGCCGTGGTCGGAGAGAACGGGGCCGGCAAGTCGACCCTGGTGAAGATCATGGCTGGGCTCTACAGCCGCGACGCCGGAGTGTTCGAGCTGGAGGGTGAGCCGGTCGCGTTCCGGTCCACCGCCGATTCGAAGGCTGCCGGCATCGCCGTCATCTATCAGGAGCCGACGCTGTTCCCGGACCTCTCGGTCACCGAGAACGTCTTCATGGGACGCCAGCCGGTCGGCCGGTTCGGCCGGATCGACCGGGCCGCGATGCGCGCCGAGGTGATCTCGCTGATGCAGCGGCTCGGCGTCGCGATCGACCCCGACCGTCCCGCCCAGGGGCTGTCGATCGCCGACCAGCAGATCATCGAGATCGCCAAGGCGATCTCGCTCGACGCCAAGGTGCTCATCATGGACGAGCCGACGGCGGCCCTCTCCGGGGTTGAGGTGGAGCGGCTGTTCGCGGTCGCCCGCAGCCTGCGGGACGAGGGCAGGGCGTTGATGTTCATCTCGCACCGGTTCGACGAGGTGTTCTCGCTCTGCGACACCATCACGGTGATGCGGGACGGGAGCTACGTCTCGACAGTGGTGACCGAGCAGGCCACCGTCCCCGAGATCGTCCGGATGATGGTCGGCCGCGACGTCCACGACCTCTTCCCCAAGCTCGAGGCCGAGATCGGCGAGCCGGTTCTCCAGGTCCGCGGACTCACCTCCCCCGGCAGGTTCGCCGACATCAGCTTCGACGTCCGTGCCGGTGAGATCGTCGCCCTCGCCGGGCTGGTCGGCGCCGGCCGCTCGGAGGTGGCCCGCGCCGTCTTCGGCGTCGACCCGTACACCGAGGGCGAGGTGCTGCTCAACGGCGTCGCGCTGCCGAAGGACAGGCCGGCGGAGGCGATGAAGGCAGGCATCGGCTTCGTCCCGGAGGACCGTCGCCAGCAGGGCCTCGTCCTCGAATCCGGGATCGCCACCAACATCACCGACGCGATCCGAGGCCGGCTGGTGAACGCCGGACTGATCACCCGCAAGAGGGAGAACGACGCGGCCCAGGAGTGGGCCCGCGCCCTCGAGGTGAAGGCGGCGGCGCTGGACACCCCGGCCGGCAACCTGTCCGGTGGCAACCAGCAGAAGGTGGTGCTCGCCAAGTGGCTGGCCACCAACCCGGTGCTGCTGATCATCGACGAGCCCACCCGCGGCATCGACGTCGGAACCAAGTCGGAGGTGCACCGGCGGATGTCGGAGCTCGCCTGCCAGGGGTTGGCGATCCTGATGATCTCCTCCGAGCTGCCCGAGGTGCTGGGGATGGCCGACCGCGTCCTTGTGATGCACGAAGGCCGCCTCACCGCAGAGCTCCCCCGGGCGGAGGCGACGCCGGAGTCGGTGATGTTCGCCGCCACCCACAACCCTGAGGAGGTTCCGGCATGACCGCCGGCACGCAGGCGCCCCCGCGCCCGACCGCCACCGGCCCGTCCGTCGGTTCTCGGCTGCTGGGCCTCGTCCGCCGGCGCGAGACCTCGATCCTCGCCGCGATCGCGCTGATCACCGTCGTGACGACGGCGAAGAACCCCGCCTTCCTGTTCAGCGGGGACGGCTGGCGCAACTTCCTGCTCAACCCTGCGATCTACATCGTGCTGGCGATCGGCGTCTCGTTCGTCATCATCACCAAGTCGGTAGACCTGTCGGTCGGCTCGATCATGGGGCTCACCGCCTTCATGACCGGCTCGCTCTTCATCGCCTGGCCGGGGATGCCGACGCTGGTCGCCTTCGTGGTGGGGACGGCGTTCGGCGGGCTGCTCGGCCTGGTCAACGGCGGCCTGGTCGCGATCGCCAAAGTGCCCGGCATGGTGATCACGCTCGGCACGATGTACATCTTCCGTGGCATCAACATCCTGTGGGCCGGGTCCACCCGAATCAACGCCTCCCAGATGGGACCCGACTTCCTCGCCTTCGGCAACCTGCAGCTGGTCGGCATCCCGGCCCTGACCATCGTGGCGGTCGCGGTCGTGGCGGTCGCCGCCTGGTACCTGCACAACACCCGTTCGGGCCGTGAACTGTATGCGATCGGCTCGGCGCCGCAGGCCGCCGAACTGTACGGCCTGCCGGTCCGGCGGCGGATGTTCGTCGC
>JAVHXR010000239.1:1878-4928 GCA_031119515.1 Propionicimonas sp. | reverse complement strand
CCCGCGCCCGCACCCACGCCGGTTCCCACCCGGCCGGCACCCGCGAGCGCCGGGGCCGCGCAGGAGCGCCAGCGTAGGTGGGGCTTCGGGCGTCGCCCGGCGCCGATCCCCGCGCCCGTGACGTCCGACGGGCCTGGCCCGACGGTCGGCGCGACTGCCGGACGCAACCCCGTGGAGACCACCACGAACGACGGGCAGCCGCCCCGGGCCAGGCCCAGGCCGCGGCCCCGACCCACCCCAGCCGCTAGCGCAGCCCAGACCACTCGACGGAGGAACTGATGAACGCTCTGGCCATGGCCCGCCCCGTGGTGCGGTCGGTGAAGGACCTGGTGCTGTCGCGCTCCGCGCTGCGGGTGACTGCCGTGGTGCTCGGCGCCGGGTTGGTCTCGGTGCTCGCCGCGATCGGGCTGCAGCACGGATGGGTGGTGCTGGGGGTGGTGTGCGCTGTGCTGGCGACGCCCGTCGTCCTGTGGTGGGCGGCGCGCCGGCACCTCACCGCGCTGGGGTGCGTAGTGCTGACCGCCATCACTGGCGCCGCGCTGATCATGCTGTCCTCGTCGCGCTGGGCGGGAACCGACCCCGGCCTGGTGGTGATGACCCCGGTGCTGTTCGCGCTGGCGGCACCGGCGGGTGCCGCGGTGATCGCCGAGCGCCGGACCCGCCGCCTGGTCACGGTCGCCGTGGTCGACGTGGCGTTGCTGGCGGTGGCGGCTGTCGGCCCTGCGGCGCCGTCGTTCCTGCCGCTGATGGCACTGGCCGCACTCGGTGCGCCGCTGGCTTGGCAGGGGTGGAAGCGGTGAGCGAGGTGCGGACGCAGGAGCCGTCGGGCGTGGACGAGCTCGACGAGGGCCCGGTGGGGTTCACGGGGAACGACGTCGGCATCGACGGGTTCACGATCGACGGTCAGGGAAACCCGTGGGATGCGCACCTGTACATCACCGACGGCGAGCAGACCGCGTTCGTCGAGCTGACGCCGAGGGTCCTGGACGGGCTGCTCGACTGGTTCAGCACGCTCGAGGCGGCTCGGACGCCTGAGCCGAGCCGGACCGACCGGGCCGTCGGATTCGTGGGCTGGGTGAGCGGCTGGACGGTCGCAGACCGGCTGCGGCACCGGCTCGGGCGTGCACCCCTGTGGGTGCGCACGGGCCTCGGTGTGTTCGTCGCCGCCGGCGTCGTCGCCGCGATGGTGCTGCGGTGAGCGAGCCGACGGTCGGCGGCCGCCAGCAGCAGCCGACCGGGCCGACGGTGGGGGAGCAAGCTGCAGCGATCGGGGTGCAGAAGATCACCACCGTGGCGGTATCGAGCATCGCGACTCCCGCGGTCGGGAAGGTGGCCGGCGTCGCCGCAGGCAAGCTCGCCCGGTCCCGGCGCGTGCGCAGGATCATCGCCGTCGTGGCGGTCGTCGCCGTGGTGGTCGCCTGCATCCCCGTCTTCCTCGCGGCGAGCACCGTCGTCGTCGCAGCGGGTGCCATCTCGAACTTCATGACCAGCAGCGCCGTAGCGGTCGCGCAGCAGAACGCCTGCTACGGCACCGGTATCGACGTGGTCGGGTCGCCGGAAGACCTGACCGAGGAGCAGGCCGCCAACCTCACGGCCATCCTCGGGGTGGTCGCCCAGCGAGGGCTCGGCGCCGGTGACGCGGTGATCACCGTGATGACCGCGCTGACCGAGTCGACCCTGGTGAACGTCGGCCACGGCGACACCGCAGGCCCGGACAGCCGGGGGCTGTTCCAGCAGCGCGACACCTGGGGTCCCCTCGAGGTCCGCATGGATCCCGCCGGCGCCAGCGGACTCTTCCTGGACCGGCTGGTCGCGCCCGAGCTCCCGCTCTACCGCGGGAACGGCGTGCTCATCAACGCCGCCGGGGACACCCGCGCCCGCACGCTGCCGTGGATGGTCGCCCAGTCGGTGCAGATCTCCGCATTCGCGAACGGCTCGAACTACCGCAAGAACTACGAGCAGGCCGTCGCCCTCGTGCAGGCCTCGATCGACCCCACCCAGATGGCGAGCGCGAACGCCGCGTACTGGTCCGCGCGCGACGTCGACGGAAAGGACATCGGCGAGGCGATCTTCAACAAGCCGGTCCTCGACACCGAGCAGATCGCCTACTGCAGCGGCACCGGCGGTACCGGCGGCGGCACCGGGGCCGCTGGTCCCTGGGGCGGGTGGAGCAACGGTGAGATCCCCGACGAGGCACTGAGCCCCCTGACTTGGTCCCTGGCGCACAAGCTGCGCCCGGACGCCGCCGCCGCTCTGACCGCGCTCAACGTGCAGTTCAACGCTGTGTTCGGCAAGAACATCGCGATCACCGACTCCTACCGGTCGCTGGCCGGGCAGGTCGCCGCGAAGGCGAGCTGGTGCGCTCGCGGGGCCTGCCACATGGCGGCGAAGCCGGGGACGTCCAACCACGGGTGGGCCCTGGCCGTGGATCTCTCGAGTGGCATCAACAACTGGGGCACTGCCGAGCGGAACTGGTTCGTCGCGAACGCGCCGGCTCTCGGATGGATCTCTCCCGACTGGGCACAGCCGGGCAAGGGCAAGGAGGAACCGTGGCACTGGGAGTACGTCGGGACGAGAACGAGCACCGGCGATCCGTCGGTGCTGAACCCGCTGGTGAGGCTGTGATGGGCCGCCGGGCGGCCGCGATCGCCGCGGCGGTGGGCGGGGTCGCGCTCGTCGCGCTGATCGTCCTGGCCGTCGTGGTCTCGCGGCCCGAGGCACCGCCTGCTGCTGAGGACCCCGCGAAGGCGACCACGAGCTCGGGCGCCTCCGCGCGCCCCCAGCCCGGCCCTCAGGTGACCGCGGCGCCGACCGTGGAAGGCACCGCCGCACCCGGTGAGCAGGACCACGTCGACGAGGGGCGCGGCGACGAGCAGGGCGGTGCTCAGGCGGCGCCGTCGGAGCACGTACCGGGCAGTGAGTCCGCCGAGGATCGCGATCCAGAAGGCGATCTCGCAGGCAACGATGGCGATGAGGGTCACGGGTCCACAATCGTTTGAGTACAGGTGTGCTCAAACGAGTGTGGCACACGATGCGCTCCGGGTCGAGTG
>JAVHXR010000239.1:414-1868 GCA_031119515.1 Propionicimonas sp. | reverse complement strand
GACCGAAGCGGGCCCCGACGACGCAGCCCTGGACGCCGCGATCGACGCGGTCTGGGAGTTCGCCTCCCAGATCAAGGACGAGACCGGCGAACAGCGCGCCGCACGCCTGACCCCGCTGTTCGCTCCGGGGGCACAGGCGCCCACCATGACGCCCCCGCAGGTCGCCCCGGACGGGATCGCGCTCGTGCAGTCCGTTCCCTCGACGATCGCCTGGACCTCGCCCTTCGACACCGGTGACCCCGCGCGCATCGGGATGCTCGTCGCGCTGCAGGCCACCTCGACAGGGTCCTACGACGGCGGGCTGTGGAACGACACCACCACCAACGTGTGGCGCGTCGTGCTCACCGCTCAGGACGGCACCTGGGCGCCCACCGTCGTCTACCCCGACGGTCAGCCCGAGCCGGGAGCACAGTCGTGAGGGCCCGCACCTGGCTGATCATCACCGCCGGTCTCTGGCTGGCCGTCTCGGTCCTGACCGGCCCCGCAGGGTTCGGGCTGTCCTTCGACCCGGTCGTCACCGGGGAGGCCGCCATCGTGCTGGTGGCGGTGTGCCTGATCGCCCTGATCCTCACCGCGGTCATGACGCTCACGGCGCACCTGCGCACCCACGCCGAGCACCCCCCGACCGGCGACCGCGGCGCCGCCGCGGTGCGAACCGCTCGCGCCCGAGCCGCCGCGGCCCGAGCCGGAAGGACCACACGATGAGCGACGACACCCTCGACGCCCTGCTGACCATCTTCGGGATCCTCTTCGGCCTCTACGCCGTCGAGCGCATCTGGTCCACCAAGGCCCGGCCCTGGGTCGAAGCGAAGTGGCAGGAGCTGTCCGAGAACGGCCTGAGCTCCCAGCACCTGATCGGGTCCTACGACCTCATGGACCTCGCCGGCGTGGCCGTCCTGGCGGTGCCGGCCGGTCTGGTCCTCCTGGTGGCGATCCGCGCGGTGACCCGAGGTCGCCGGACACCGGACACCGACACCAAGACCAAGCCCAAGGAGGGGCGATGACCAGCACCGACACGCTCCCCAAGGCGCCCGACCGTGACGCCATCCGGGACCTGCAGCGCCAGATCCGTTCGCACACCACACGCGTGCTGCTGCAGTCGCTCACCGCCCTGGTCGCACTCGCCGCCGCGGCCATCTTGTGGCTGCTCGGGCAGCGCACCATCGCCCTCATCGCCCTGGCAGGCTCCACCATCGCCGCAGGCCTCTGGTGGCGCTTCGGGCCTCGCCCCACCCACGTCTCCCGAGAGGACCGCGAGAAGGTCCGCGAGCGCCGTGCCCAGGACCAGGCCGAGGCCGAGATCAGGGCCGCGAAGCGGCGGGAGCGCAACGCGGCCACCGGGATCGTCGCCGGGGCCGGCGCCACCCTCGCCACGGTGCAGGCGCTGCTCGCGGCGGCGCCGGAGGCCGAGATCACCGCCGGCATCGACGTGGTCGGCACCTCCAGCTAATGAG
>JAVHXR010000239.1:0-404 GCA_031119515.1 Propionicimonas sp. | reverse complement strand
TGCTGGTGCCGGCGCGGTGGCTGGGCGTCCCGGTCGTCGGCGGGGTCGCCTGGCTGGTGCTGGTGGCGGCGACGGGTGCGGGGGTGCTGCTGTTCCAGCAGGACAACCGCGCCGGGGTAGTCGCGGTGATGCTTGTCGGCCTGTGGGTGCACGCCGTCGGGTGGTGGTTGTCGGCGCCCTCTGGTCGGCGGGCGACCTGGTACGTGCTGACCTCGCTCGCGGGCGCCGCGGGCATCGCGGTCACGTCGGTCCCTGCTGCCGGCGTCGTGGTCGTCGTTGCGGTGGCGGGTGGCGCCTGGCTGGCGCTTGCGGTCGGTGCCGCGTTCGGCGTGGAGCTCGGCCGCAGCGCCGCCGTGTGGATCGGCGTGGCGGGCGCGTGCGCGTGCGTGAGCGGCGTGATGATC
>JAVHXR010000238.1:4460-4932 GCA_031119515.1 Propionicimonas sp. | reverse complement strand
TGGCAGCAGGCCGAGCGCGACGAGGGCTGCGGCGGCCCGGGCGAGGCGGGGGCGGGCGACGAAGGGGGCAGGCACGTGGGTCTCCTCTGATGGCTGTGCGGGGCCGCCGGCAGGGCGCTGGGCGGGGTGGTGAGAGCGGTTCGGCTCGATCAACAGCACCAACGACAACAGGTCGTGGCCGGCCGACGCCGGGTCACGCTCGCTGCGTTCTGCACGCCGCCAGCGTAGGCATCCGCCGCGCCGGCGGCAACCCGTCTCACAGCGCCCGCGGGTGGGCTCCCAGGTAGACCTCGCGCAGATGGTCGACGGTGACCAGGGTGTACAGCTGGGTGGTGGTCACCGAGGCGTGGCCGAGCAGCTCCTGCACCACCCGGACGTCGGCGCCGCCCTCCAGGAGATGCGTGGCGAACGAATGCCGAAGCATGTGCGGCGATACGCCCGCGGTGATCCCAGCGCGTTCGGCGGCATCCTG
>JAVHXR010000238.1:0-4450 GCA_031119515.1 Propionicimonas sp. | reverse complement strand
TGGCCGCGGATGACGGCCCAGGCGCTCGGCCGGCCCAGCCTGCGTCCGCGGGAGTTGAGCAGCAGGGCGGGGGTCCCGGCCCCCGACCGGGCCGCCCAGTCCGGCCGCCCCCGCACCAGCCACGCCTCGACCGCCGCCCTGGCGTAGCTGCCCAGCGGCACCACGCGCTCCTTGCGTCCCTTGCCGAACAGCCTCAGTCCGGCCTCGGGGTCGCCGAGCGCCGGCACCACGTCGTCGAGGTCGAGGTCGAGCACCTCGCTGATCCGGGCTCCGGTGCCGTACAGCAGCTCCAGCAGCGCCGCGTCCCTCAGCCCGGCGACGGTGGTGGTGTCGGGGGCCTCCAGCAGCCGCTGCACGGCGCCCTGGTCGAGTGCCTTCGGCAGCCGCTTGGCCTGCTTCGGCGGGCGGACCGCGGCCGCCGGATCCTCGCCCAGCCCCTCGGAGGCGGCGAAGCGGTGCAGCCCCCGCACCGCTACCACGGCCCTGGCGACGCTGGCCGCCGCCAGCGGCGCCCGCTCGGCGTCGCCCTCGCTCAGCCGGGCGGCGAACCCCGTGCTGTCGGCCTCCCCCACTCCGGACGGTTCGGTGATGCCGTCGGCGGCGAGGTGACGAAGATAGCGGTCGAGGTCGCGGCGGTAGCCGGCGACGGTGTGCGGGGACGCGCCGCGCTCGACGGTGAGGTGGTCCAGGTAGGCCCGGACCAACCGCTCAAGCCCCGTTGCCATCGCCGAACCCGGCGAGCGCGTCGTTGCGGGCGGCCCAGACCGTACGCGCGGGCCAGGGGCTGCCGGCCGGGCGCAGCTGCTCCAGCCGGCCCGACAGCCGGGCGGTCTCGAGCGCGAGCACGCCGGACACCATGGTCGGGTTCTGCACCCGGCCGGCCAGGACGGCGTCGACCAGGTCGGCGCGGGCCGCCCAGCAGACCTCCATCTCGGCCTCCTCGTGGTCGGCGACGAACCCGTCGGGGGCCGGCGCCCGGGTCAGTCCCGTCGCCAGGTAGATCCGCAACGACTCCTGGTTGGCACCGGGGGTGGTGAACACGTCGACCAGCACCTGCCAGCGGGCAGCGCGCAGGCCCGCCTCCTCGGCGAGCTCCCGCGCGGCTGCGACGAGGGGGTCCTCGGCGGCATGGTCGAGCAGGCCGGCCGGTGGCTCGGTGAGCTGGAAGCCCACCGGATGCCGGTACTGCCGGACCACCGCTATCCGGTCGGCGTCGTCGAGCGCGATGATCCCGACCGCGCCGGGGTGGAGCAGGTACTGGCGGGACATGGTCTGCCCGCCCGGCGTCGCCACCTGGTCGTCGACGAACGAACTGACCGCCCCGCGTCCCAGGATCCGGTGGCCGAGCACCGGCCAGGCCAGCGGCAGGTCCGCGATCTCGTCCGCGCCGAGTTGGCGCAACTCAGGCATCCACCGCCGCTTCGGTCAGGGCGTCCAGCGGCTCCTCCACCGGCAGCCGGGCGGACAGCTTGCGCTTCAGCGCCGCCTTCACCAGCCCGGCGAACAGCGGGTGCGGCTCGGTCGGACGGGATTTGAGCTCGGGGTGGGCCTGGGTTCCGATGTAGAACGGGTGGAGGTCGCGGCGGAGCTCGACGAACTCGACCAGCCGGGAGTCGGGAGAGACCCCGGAGATCTCCAGGCCGCCGTCGGCCAGTTGCTCGCGGTAGGCGTTGTTCACCTCGTAGCGGTGGCGGTGCCGCTCCGACACCTTCGAGGAGCCGTAGAGCTGCGCGGCGAGCGAGCCGGGCACGAGTTCGGCAGGGTAGGCGCCCAGCCGCATCGTGGCGCCCATGTCGCCCTTGCCCGAGACGATGTCGACCTGCTCGGCCATGGTGGCGATCACCGGTGCGGTGGTGTCGGGGTCGAACTCGGTCGAGGCGGCATCCGACAGCCCGGCGAGGTTCCTGGCCGCCTCGATCACCATGCACTGCAGGCCGAGGCACAGCCCCAGGGTCGGGAGCTGGTTCTCGCGGGCGAACTTCAGCGCCCCGAGCTTGCCCTCGACGCCCCGGATGCCGAAGCCGCCGGGGATCACGACACCATCGACGTCGGCGAGGTTCTCCGCCGCACCGGCGGCGGACTCGCAGGTGTCGGAGGCGACCCAGCGGACGTTGACCTTCGCCCAGTTCGCGAAGCCGCCGGCGCGCAGCGCCTCGGTCACCGACAGGTAGGCGTCGGGAAGGTCGATGTACTTGCCGACGAGCGCGATCGTGACCTCCTCGCGGGGGTGGTGGACGCGTTCCAGCAGGTCGCTCCAGCGCGTCCAGTCGACGTCGCGGAAGGACACGCCGAGCCGGCGCACGACGTAGGCGTCGAGGCCCTCGGAGTGGATCACCTTCGGGATGTCGTAGATCGAGGGGGCGTCGGCGCAGGAGATCACCGCCTCCTCGTCCACGTCGCACATCAGGGCGATCTTGCGCTTCACTCCGAGCGGGATCTCCATGCTGGCCCGGCAGACGATCGCGTCCGGCTGGATGCCGACCTGGCGCAGCGCCGCCACCGAGTGCTGGGTCGGCTTGGTCTTGAGCTCGCCGGACGGCCCGATGTAGGGCACCAGCGAGACGTGCAGGAAGAAAACGTTCTCCCGGCCGACCTCGCGGCGCACCTGGCGGGCCGCCTCGAGGAACGGCAGCGACTCGATGTCGCCGACGGTGCCGCCGATCTCGTGGATGACGACGTCGATGCCGGGGGCCGCCATCGCCAGCATCTCGTCCTTGATCTCGTTGGTGATGTGCGGGATCACCTGGACGGTGTCGCCGAGGAAGTCGCCGCGGCGCTCCTTGGCGATCACGGTGGAGTACACCTTGCCGGTGGTGACGTTGGCCGAGCCGCTCAGCGGAACGTTCAGGAACCGCTCGTAGTGGCCGATGTCGAGGTCGGTCTCCGCGCCGTCCTCCGTCACGAACACCTCGCCGTGCTGGAACGGGTTCATCGTGCCGGGATCGACGTTGAGGTACGGGTCGAGCTTCTGCATCGTGACCCTCAGGCCGCGGGCTACCAGGAGGCTGCCGAGGCTCGAAGCCGTGAGCCCCTTGCCGAGCGAGGAGACGACGCCCCCGGTGACGAATACGTGCTTGGTGGTTCGCGAGCTGTTCACGGGTCTCCAGCCTATAGGCCCCAAGCGGGTCGACACGAACTCAACGCTCCGCGGATCCGGCATGTAACACTCCTGTAGCCTGCGCGGTCCGCCCGGGCAGTGCCCACCGCTCAGCCCCCGGAGGCTCCCAGGACGACGGCCGCGACCACCGGCGAATGGTCGGAGGCCATCACGCCGGTCCAGTACGGGACCTTCTCGCCGCCGATCCGGCGGTACCCCACCCCGGGCCCGGAGAGGACCTGCCAGGTTCCCACCGTGGAGCCCTCGGGCACCCAGATGTAGTCGAGGTAGCGGCCGCCGCGGCGAACCACGCCGACGCGGCTGCGGCCGCCGACGGTCGCTGTCATCCAGCCCGCCGACGCTGCTCCGGGCACGTCCGAGGTGTCCTCGGCGGCGATCTCGTGGGAGTCCACCATGCCGGCCGCCGCCATCGCGTCGAGGTGGTGGCGAAAGCCCGAGCGCCGCTCGTCGCCGAAGGCGTTGAAGTCGCCGATGACCAGGTGCGGAAGCTCGCCGTCCGGGTTCCGCTCGGCCACCACGGCGAGCAGCCTGTCGACGTTCTCGGCCCGCATCGCCGCGCAGCGCGCGGTGTCGAAGGGGTGCAGGTGGGTGTTGAACACCCACAGCCGCCGGCCGGTCGCGATCTCCTCGACCAGCGCCCAGGTCACCTGCCGGCCGTCGGTGCGGTCGCCGGAGCGGCAGGCGCGCGGCCCGCTCTCCAGGTCGGTGACGCCGGACTCGACGACGCGGAAGCTGTCGGCGCGCACCGCTATCGGTACCGGCGAGCCGGGCTCCGCCCACGCGTAGTCGCCCAGCAGGCCGGCCAGGTGCTGCTGCGGCAGCCGGTCGGGGCCCTCGTTCTCCTGGAAGCCGATGATGTCCGGTGCGGCCAGCGCGATCTTGGCGGCGGCGGCCGGCATCCGCCGGGCGAGGGCCAGTTCGTCCCCGCGTCCGGCCGCGCGCAGCGCCCGGCAGCCGGCGCAGTCGTTGCGGCCGGTCAGGGTGTTGTAGGTCATCACGGTCAGCGCCAGTGGCGCGGCGCTGGCCTGCGTCGTGGACGGGCTGGCGGACGACGGCGGGGTGGTGGCGGGCGACTCCTGGGTGGCGGTGGGGTCGGGCGTCGGCCAGGGATCGGCCGGCACGACCGGGCCGCAGCCGGTCACCAGCGCGACCGCGAGGATCGTCCCCAGCCCCCGCACCGCGCGCCGAGCCCGCACCGGTCAGCCCGCCTGTTCGAGGAGCTCCCTGGCATGCGCCAGCGCCGACTCGCTCGTCTCCAGGCCGCCCATCATCCTGGCAAGGGTGGCGAGCCGGTCATCGGCGGTGACCTGGCGGACGCCGCTGGTGGTGACC
>JAVHXR010000237.1:2000-4939 GCA_031119515.1 Propionicimonas sp. | reverse complement strand
GTGGTGGTCCTACTTCACGATGCCGTCCGGCACCTTCCTGCAACGGCACCGGAGCCGGGGCTGGGTGTGGGGCTACGGCCACATCCTGCTGTTCGCCTCGCTGGTGGGGATCGGTGCCGGGCTGCACGTCGCCGCGCAGGTCATCTCGCACGACGCCCACGTGGAGGCGTGGTTCGCGCTGGTGTGCGTGGCGGTGCCGGTGCTGGTCTTCGAGGTGATGCTGTTCGCGCTCTACACGCTGCTGGTGATGCGCTTCGACCCGTTCCACATCCTGCTGTTCACGCTGGCCGGCATCCTGCTCGTCCTGAGCGTCGTCGCGGTGACGGCCGGGGCGTCGATCGGGGCCGCGCTGCTGCTGGTGGCGGCCTCGCCGGCCGTCATCGTGGTCGGCTACGAGACGGTCGGCCACCGGCACCAGGCCGAACTGCTGGCGGGCGAGGACTAGTCGTCGGTGCCGTCGCCGGAGCCGTCGATCGCCCGCGCGAGGTCGTCGGCGTTCACCGGGCCGGCGACCACGAGCCGCGAGCCGTGCGCCTCGAAGGAGCGGATCACCGGCAGCAGTGAGAGGTGCTCGACCAGCAGCACCGCTATCGTCGCGCCGATCCCCACCTCCTCGAGCAGGTCGACGATGTCGCCGTCGTCGAGCAGCCCGCTGGAGGAGCCCTCGAACGGCCGCAACTCCACTCCGATCGCGTCCGGGAGACTGTCCGCATCCAGCACCTCGGCCTCGTCCGGGCCGGTGCGGTGCAGGAACTCGAGGTCGAGGATCCGGACGGCCCCGCCGTCGACGGCGGCGAGGAGCCGGCTCCACGGCTCGGAGGAGACGTCCGGCGGCAGCTCGAACGCGATGATCTCGAGCGGGCCCAGGTGCTCCTGATCGGAGGGTGGAGACTCGGTCATGGTCACCACCCTAGGCCGGTGGGGCCTCCGGCGGGAGGCGGTGGAGGCGCCGGCTCGATTAGGCTGGGCGGGCCATGACAGACTCCACCATCCTGCCCGCGCGGCTGCGCGTCGCCCCGTCGCCGACCGGCGACCCGCACGTGGGCACCGCGTACATGTCGCTGTTCAACCTCGCCTACGCCCGCAAGACCGGCGGCGCCTTCGTGCTGCGGATCGAGGACACCGATCGAGCGCGCTACGTAGCCGATTCCGAGCGTCAGATCTTCCAGACCCTGCGGTGGTTGGGCCTGCCCTGGGACGAGGGGCCGGACGTGGGTGGGCCGTACGCCCCGTACCGGCAGTCGGAGCGGCTGGACACCTACCGTCCGTTCGTGGACCGGCTGATCGCCGACGGCCACGCCTACTACTGCTGGTGCTCCTCGGAGCGGCTGGCCGAGATGCGCGAGACCCAGGCGCGCGAGAAGTCGGCCACCGGCTACGACCGGCTCTGCCTGGGCAGGACGCGGGACGAGCGGGCCACGTTGCCGGGCTTCAGCGAGACGCCGGTGGTGCGGATGCTCGTCCCGGAGGATGCGCCCACGTCCTTCGTCGACGTCATTCGTGGGACGGTGAACGCGCCGTTCCCCGACGACCAGGTCATCCTGAAGGCGGACGGCTTCCCGACCTACCACCTCGCCGTCGTGGTGGACGACCACCTGATGGGGATCACCCACGTGGTGCGTGGCGAGGAGTGGATCTCGTCCACCCCCAAGCACCTCCTGCTGTACCGCTGGCTCGGGCTGGAGCCGCCGGCGTTCGCCCACATGCCACTGCTGCGCAACACCGACAAGTCGAAGATCTCCAAGCGCAAGAACCCCGCCGCCCGGCTGACCTGGTTCCGCGAGCAGGGCTACCTGCCGGAGGCGCTGCGCAACTTCCTGCAGCTGCTGGCCTACCCGCCGGCCGACGACGCCTCCGAGGTGGCGAGCTTCGACGAGTTCGTGGCGCACTTCGACTGGCAGAAGGTCAACACCGTCGGCCCGATCTTCGACCTCGACAAGCTCAACTGGCTCAACGGGCACTACATCCGCTCGCTGGCGCCGGCAGAGTTGGCCGAGCGGGTGGTCGAGCACCTGGTGTGGACGGAGCAGTGGCCCGCCGACCCGGACCCCGTCCATGCCGAACTCGTCGCCCGGGCGATCCCGCTGGTGCAGGAGCGGATGGTGACCCTGGCCGAGGCGCTTGCGAAACTCGACTTCCTGTTCACGGCCGACGCCGATCTCGTGGTCGACCCCGACGCGCTGGCCAAGGCGGGGCCGGACGCCGGTCGGGTGGTCGAGGCCGCCACGGATGCGCTCGCGAGCCTGGGTGAGTGGACCCACGAGGCGATCGAGGCCGCCCTCCGCGCAGCGCTGGTCGACGGGCTCGGGCTGAAGCCGCGGTTCGCCTTCGGCCCGGTCCGGCTGGCGATCACCGGTTCGAACGTGTCCCCGCCGCTGTTCGAGTCGATGGAGCTGCTGGGGCGCGAGTCCTCCCTCGCCAGGCTGGCCGCCCTCGCCTGACCCCGTCGGGCCCCCGCTCCGAGCGCCTGCCGCGGGTGTCACGGCTGCCCGGCCACCGCGCGTCAGGGGCGCCTCTCCGACGGCGATAGCATGACGGGCATGACCACGCTCGAGACCTCGTCCGCCGGCGACTTCATCGCCGACGCCGTCATCCGCGACAACGCTGACGGGACGTACTCGGGCCGAGTCCAGACCAGGTTCCCACCCGAGCCGAACGGCTACCTTCACATCGGGCACGCCAAGGCGATCACCGCCGACTTCGGGATCGCGGAGCGGTTCGGCGGCACCTGCAACATCCGGTTCGACGACACCAACCCCGATACCGAGGAGGCCGAGTACGCCGAGGCGATCCTGGCCGACATCGAGTGGCTCGGGTTCCGTCCCGCGAGCGTGCTGCACGCGTCCGACTATTTCGGCAAGCTCTACGCGTGGGCCGAGTCGCTGGTCGAGCGCGGACTGGCCTACGTCGACGAGCAGGACTCGGACACCATCTCGGCC
>JAVHXR010000237.1:0-1990 GCA_031119515.1 Propionicimonas sp. | reverse complement strand
GCCCAACGCGGCGGCTACGGCAAGCCCGGCGTCGAGAGCCCGTTCCGGGACCGTCCGGTGGCGGAGAACCTCGACCTGCTTGCCCGGATGAAGGCGGGGGAGTTCCCCGACGGCTCGCGGGTGCTGCGGGCGAAGATCGACATGCAAGCCGAGAACATGCAGTTGCGCGACCCGGTGATGTACCGGATCCGGCGCGGCCACCACTTCCGCACCGGGGACGAGTGGTGCATCTACCCGACCTACGACTGGGCGCACGGCCAGTCGGACGCGATCGAGGGCGTCACCCACTCGATGTGCACCCTCGAGTTCGTGTCCCACCGCCCACTGTACGACTGGTACCTGGAGCACCTCGACCTGCCGTTCGAGAAGCCGCGCCAGCTGGAGTTCGCACGCCTCGAGCTGACCTACACCATCACGTCGAAGCGCAAGCTGATGCAGCTGATCAACGACGGCGTGGTGGACGGGTGGGACGACCCGAGGATGCCGACCCTGCGCGGCCTGCGCCGTCGCGGCTACCCGGCCGCGGCGATCCGCGGCTTCTGCACCCACATCGGCATCAAGAAGACCAACGCCCGGCACAGCATCGAAGAGCTGGAGTCGTTCGTGCGAACCGAGCTCAACCGGATCGCGCTGCGCCGGATGGCGGTGCTGCGTCCGTTGCGGCTGGTGATCGACAACTGGCCGGTCGATGCCGCCGGTGAGCCGGTGGTGGACTGGTTCGAGCTCACCAACAACCCCGAGGATCCGGCCGCCGGCACCCGCTCGGCACCGTTCAGCGGCGAACTGTTCATCGAGGCCGACGACTTCGCGGAGGTGCCGCCGCCGAAGTTCTTCCGGCTGTCGCCGGGCCGCGAGGTGCGGCTGCGGGGCGCCTACCTGGTCACCGCGACGGACGTGGACAGGGATGCCGACGGCAACGTGGTCGCCGTCCATGCCACCTACGACCCAGCCACCCGGGGCGGGGACGCT
This sequence comes from Propionicimonas sp., assembly GCA_031119515.1. GTDB lineage: Bacteria > Actinomycetota > Actinomycetes > Propionibacteriales > Propionibacteriaceae > Propionicimonas. Next base: position 1,021 of record JAVHXR010000237.1, on the reverse strand, counting down.
CCCGACGGGCGGAAGGTGAAGTCGACGATGCACTGGGTCTCGGCCGGGCACGCCGCCGACGCCACGGTCGCGATCTACGACCGGCTGTTCGCCGCCGAGGTCCCTGGGGACGCGACCGGCGACCCGATGGACGACCTCAACCCGCAGTCGGTCGAGTTGCTCGCCGGCTGCAAGGTGGAGGGTGCCCTCGCCGAGACCGCACCGGGGGAGGTGGTGCAGTTCGAGCGGCTCGGCTACTTCGCCAAGGACCCGCGCACCCCGATGCTGTTCCACCGCACGGTCGGCCTGCGGGACGAGTGGGCGGCGGTCCAGAAGCGCGCCCGGGGCTGACACGACCGGGGAGGTCCGGGACGCCCGAACCCTGGCGGCGTCGCCGCAGCGGGTCTGGCGGGCCTGGACCGATGCCGCCGAGCTGGCGGCCTGGTTCTGGCCGGACGGCTTCGACACCGTGGCCGAGCTGGACCTGCGGCCGGGCGGCGGGCACCGCCTGGAGTCCCGGGTCGCGGGCATCGGCCTCGCCGGGGAGTATCTCCGGGTCGAGGCGCCGGCCGTGCTGGAGTTCACCTGGCAGTGGGACGGCGAGGCGGAGCGCACCGTCGTCGAGGTCACCCTCGAAGCGATCCCTGCCGGGACGGTGCTGACGGTCGTCCACCGCGGCTTCGTCACCGAGGACGACCGGGCGATCCACGCCACCGGGTGGCGGGACTGCCTCGACCGGCTGCCCGCCCACCTCGCCGCCGACTGAACCCACGCGCGGAGCCGGACGGCGGCCCGGCCGCACTCCATCGAGTGCCAGCCCTTGTTGTCGAGGGCCAGCGCCCGGGGGTGGCTGTCGGTGAGGGAGGCCGGTGCGGCTCTGTTGTCGAGGGCCAGCGCCCGGGGGGTGGCTGTCGGTGAGGGAGGCTGTCGGTGAGGGAGGCTGGCGCTTGGGGTCGGCGGTCGGGGTCAGGGGGCGACGGGTTCGGCCGCGGCCTCCGGTTCGACCGACGGCCGCGGCAGCTCGGGCCGCTCCGCGGCCAGC
>JAVHXR010000236.1:4290-4943 GCA_031119515.1 Propionicimonas sp. | reverse complement strand
ACGATCCCGAAGGCGGCAAGGACGTAGACCGAGTTCCACTTGGTGCCGATCGCCAGCCCGAACAGGACGCCGGCGGCCAGCCGCCACGGCCGCAGCCACACCACCGGGCCGAACTCGCCGCCGAAGTCGGCCCGGCCGAGCGAGTCGAGCCGGTCGGCCAGCCGATGGCGGTACCAGTCCCGGTCGGCGACGCAGCAGGAGACCGCGGCGACGAGGAAGAACGCCTGGAAGATGTCGAGCAGCGCGATCCGCGACATCACGAACGCCAGCCCGTCGAGGGTGAGCAGGATGCCGGCGATGCCGCCGATCAGGGTCGAACGGGAGAGGCGCCGGGCGAGCCGGATCGTGATGAACACCAGCAGGGTGCCGAACACCAGCGGCATCACCCGCCAGCCGAACGAGTTCATCCCGAACAGCTGCTCGCCGAGCCCGATCAGCCACTTGCCGACCGGCGGGTGCACGATGAACGCCGGGCTGTCGAGGTAGACGTTCGGATTGCCGGCGACGACCGAGTCGTTGGCGGTGTCGGCCGGCCACTGCCGCTCGTAGCCGGACTTCCACAGCGTCCAGCCGTCCTTGGCGTAGTAGGTCTCGTCGAAGATCAGCTTGTTGGGGTAGCCCAGCCCGACGACGCGGATCAGGAAGGCCAGCGC
>JAVHXR010000236.1:0-4280 GCA_031119515.1 Propionicimonas sp. | reverse complement strand
ACCTGCGGGTGGACGATGAACGAGGCCGAGTTGAGCGCGACATCGGGGTTGCCGGCGACGATCTGGCTGTTGGCGTCCTCCGGCCACGACCGCTCGTAGCCGAACCGCAGCAGCGAGTAGGCGTCCTTGGCGTAGTAGGTCTCGTCGAAGATCAGCGCGTTGGGTCGGCCGAGGTGCACCACCCGCAGCACGAACGCGATGGCGGTGACGGCGAGGGTGACCAGCCACCCGGCCAGCCGATCCGTCATCGGCGGGACCCGCAGCCGCTGGACGGTGGTGAGGGCAGGGACGGTGCCCGCCGGCGCGGCCCACTCGTAGGCGGGCCCGGGCTGGCTGTCGGGCTCTGTCGGGGAGACCGGGACGTCGCTGCGGACGGCGGCGCTGTCGTCCTGGGTCGTCTTCACCGGGCCATCGTAGTTGACCCCCGCAGGCCCGTCCGGGTTCGGCTCCGCGGGCCCGTTCCGGCCGCTCGCGGGGTGCGCGGGCCCGGGCGGGTCGGGAATACTGCGTGGGTGACCACCCTCCCCGGCCTCGTCCTGGCAGGCACCCCGATCGGGAACCTGGCCGACGCGTCCCCCGCGCTGCGCGAGGCGCTGGCCGGCGCCGACGTGATCGCGGCGGAGGACACCCGGCGACTGCGCAACCTGCTGGCGGCGCTCGACCTGACCAGCAACGCCCGGATGGTGTCGTACTTCGACGGCAACGAGGCGAGCCGGGCGGCGAGCCTGCTGTCCGACCTCGAACAGGGGCGGACGGTGCTCGTGGTCACCGACGCCGGGATGCCGACGGTCTCCGATCCCGGGTACCGGCTGGTCGCGGCAGCGATCGAGCGGGACCTCCCGGTGCGGGTGGTGCCCGGGCCGTCGGCGGTGCTGGTCGCGCTGGCCCTCTCGGGGCTGCCGACCGACCGGTTCTGCTTCGAGGGCTTCCTGCCGCGCAAGCCGGGCGAGCGGCGTCGCCGGCTGGCCGGGCTCGCCGGCGAGGAGCGGACGATGGTGTTCTTCGAGGCGCCGCACCGGCTGGCCGACTTCCTCGCCGACGCCGCCGCCGCGTTCGGGCCGCAACGCAGGGCGGCGGTCAGCCGCGAACTCACCAAGACCTTCGAGGAGACGCGTCGCGGCGGCCTCGCGGCGCTTGCCGAGTGGGCCGGCGCGGGCGTCCGTGGCGAGATCACGGTGGTGGTGGACGGCGCCCCGCCCGCAACCACGGACCTGCCGTCTGCGGTCGACGAGGCGTTGTCACGGATCGCTGCCGGCGAACCCCTCTCGGCGGCGGTGGGCGCGGTGGCCGAGGCGTCCGGCGTCCCTCGCAAGCAGCTCTACCAGGCCACCCTGGAGGCCAGGAAGGACCCCCGGTGAGCCGCCCCGACCTGCCGCCGTCGCCCGAGCCGCTGCCCGCCCCGACCACCGACGCCCACACCCACCTGACGAGCACCCGCGAGTACAGCGGGCTGTCCCCGGCCGACGCCGTGGCGCGGGCGCGGGCCGTCGGCGTCACCCGGCTGGTCGACGTCGGGACGGACGTGGCCTCCTCGGCGCAGGCGGTCGGGCTGGCCCGGGAGTTGCCCGGGGTGGTGGCCGCCATCGCGATCCACCCCAACGACGCGGCGCGGCTGGGTGAACGACTCGACGACGACCTGGACCGACTCGCCGGCTACGCCACCGACACCGGGGTCCGGGCGGTGGGGGAGACCGGGCTGGACTACTTCCGCACCCGCGACGCCGTCGGGCAGGCGCTGCAGAGGCACGCCTTCGCCGCCCACATCGCGCTGGCCAGGCAGCACGACCTGGCGCTGGTGATCCACGACCGCGACGCCCACGACGACATCCTGGACGTGCTCGACGCCGAGGGTGCTCCCGACCGGGTGATGATGCACTGCTTCTCCGGCGACGCCGGCTTCGCCCGCCGGTGCCTCGACCGCGGGTTCTGGCTGTCCTTCCCCGGGACCGTCACGTTCAAGCCGAACGAGCCGCTCCGCGAGGCGTTCGACCTGACCCCGGCCGACCGGCTGCTGGTCGAGACCGACGCGCCCTACCTGACCCCCGTGCCCCTGCGCGGGAAGCCGAACGCCTCCTACCTGATGCCGCTGACGGTCCGCTTCCTGGCCGAGCGCCGCGGGGTCGACCTGGCGGCGCTGTGCACCCGGCTGGCCGACAACGCCACCGCGGTGTTCGGCCAGTGGGGCGACCCGGACGAACCGGCCGGGAGCGTGGCCACTACGACGCGAGGACACGGTGAGGGCGATGGCTGACGGACTGCTCGACCCGCGCACGATCCGGGTCCTGGCCGACGACCTCGGCCTGCGTCCCACCAAGCAGCGCGGCCAGAACTTCGTCCACGACGCGAACACCGTCCGCCGGATCGTCGCGGCCGCCGGCGTCGGGGGAGACGACGTCGTGCTCGAGATCGGGCCAGGGCTGGGCTCGCTCACCCTCGGCCTGCTGGAGGTCGTCGACCAGGTGGTCGCCGTCGAGATCGAGCACTCCCTGGCGCAGCGGCTGCCGGCGACCGTCGCCGGGCGGCTGCCCGGCCGCGAGACTGCGCTGACCGTCCTCGAGGCGGACGCGCTCGACGTCGACACCCTCCCGGGGCGTCCGCCCACCGCCGTCGTGGCGAACCTGCCCTACAACGTCAGCGTCCCGGTGCTGCTGCATGTCCTGGCACGGTTCCCCAGCATCGAGACCGGGCTGGTGATGGTGCAGGCCGAGGTCGCCGACCGACTGGTCGCCCCGCCCGGCTCGAAGGTGTACGGCGTCCCGTCGGCGAAGCTGGCCTGGTACGCGGCGTCCCGGCGGGTCGGCAGCGTCCCGCCGACGGTCTTCTGGCCGGTGCCGAACGTCGAGTCCGGACTGGTCGAACTGCGCCGGCGGCAGCCACCGGAGACCACCGCCACCCGCGAACAGGTGTTCGCGGTGGTGGACGCCGCCTTCGCCCAGCGCCGCAAGATGCTCCGCGGCGCGCTCTCGGGGGTGTTCGGGTCCTCCGCGGCCGCGTCCGAGGCGTTGTCGGCGGTCGGCATCGATCCGCAGGCTCGTGGCGAGGTGCTGGCGATCGGGGACTTCGCCAGGATCGCCGAGGCGCTCGGCCGGGGCAGCGTGGGATAGGTTCTGGATTCATGGCATCCCCGCTGGCCGAGGCCGAGGTCGTCCGCGTCCGGGCGTCCGGCAAGATCAACCTGGCGCTGCGCAGCGGGCCGCGCCGGCCGGACGGCTACCACCGCCTCGCTACCGTCTTCCAGGCGGTCTCGGTGTTCGACGAGCTGGACGCGCGCTGGGCGGACGCCGGGGAGTTCTCGATCACGGTCGAGGGCGAGCAGGCCGAACTCGTCCCCGCAGACGACTCCAACCTTGCGGTGAAGGCGGCGCGGCTGCTCGCCCGCGAGTACGGCGCCGGCGGCGTCGGCTGTGCCCTCGAACTGCGCAAGACGATCCCGGTCACCGGCGGCATGGCCGGGGGCTCGGCGGACGCCGCGGCCGCGCTGCTGGCGTGCTCGGTGCTGTGGGACCTCGACACCTCGCCCGACGACCTGCTGGAGCTGGGCGCGAAGCTCGGTGCCGACGTCCCGTTCTGCCTGGCCGGCGGGACTGCGATGGGCACCGGCCGCGGCGACCGGCTGGCGCCGGTGCTGAGCCGCGGGAGCTACCAGTGGGTGCTCGCCATGGACGACGGGGAGCTCTCCACCCCCGAGGTGTTCCGGCGCTTCGACGAACTGCACCCGACCGGCAGCGCCGCCCTGGAGGTGCCGCCGTCGCTGCTCAACGCCCTGATCAGCGGCGACCCGGTGGCGCTCGGCCAGTCCTTGGTCAACGACCTGGAGCCGGCGGCGGTCAGCCTGCGCCCGCAGCTGGGCCGGGTGCTGCGGGCCGGGCGTGAGCTCGGCGCCCTGGGCGCGCTGGTGTCGGGCTCGGGCCCGACGGTGGCGTTCCTGGTCGCCGACGAGCGGGCAGCGATCGACCTGTCGGTCGGGTTGGCCAGCGAGGGCCTCGGCCGGGCGATCCGGCGGGTGCACGGCCCGGTCCCGGGCGCGCGGCTGATCAGCTGAGCTGCTCGGCCGGCTCGACCAGCGCGACCTCGCGGCCCGGCAGCGTGCGGGCCAGCAGCACCAGCCCCGACAGCAGGAACGCCGGGACGAACATCGCCTGCTGGATGCCCAGGGCCTGAACGCTCAACCCGATCAGGGCCGGGCACAGCAGGAAGGCGGCGTAGCCGAAGGTCACCACCACCGCCAGGCCACGTCCGCCGGCGGTGTGTCCGGCGATCGCGTACACCTGGGGTGCGAT
>JAVHXR010000235.1 GCA_031119515.1 Propionicimonas sp. | reverse complement strand
CGTCTCCCCCGCCAGGCCGCAGCTGGTCGACCGGCCGAACACGTCCTCGGGACCGAGCGGGTACAGCAGGTTCTGCAGCGCGGTGGCGAGGTCCGCCGCGGTGGTGGTCGCGACGTCGACGACGACCGAGCCGAGCGCGGTGGCCACGCCGAGCTGGGCGAGGGTGAGGGTGTACTGCGCGACCCCGGCCAGCGGCAGCACGGAGTAGAGCAGGTCGAGCGGCCGGCCGAGTGCATCCAGCGCCGTCCGCGCGATCATGTCCAGGCCGGTGAGGGTGGTCCGGGTGAGCCAGCCGAGGTTGTTGCCGGTGTCGCCGGAGTCGTCGAGGCTCAGGACATCGTCACCGCTGCCGCCGTCGACCACCAGGGTCGCGGAGAGCAGGTCGAGCAGGCTGTCGGAGCTGCCGGCCTCGATGGTGTCGTTGCCCGCGCCGCCGAGGATCCTGGTGTGGCCGTCGATCGTCCGTACGGTGACCAGGTCGGCGCCGGCGCCCGCGTCCACCTCTGTGGTGCCGTGGTGGGTGGTGACGAGGACGAGCCGGTCGGCGCCGCTGCCCAGCAGCACCCGCAGTGACTCGAACTCGCCGTAGCCGACCCCGCCGGTGGCCATGCCGAGCCCGGTGACCGTCTGTGAGGTCACGGTGCCCGCCGGGCTGGCGGTGCTGACCGAGTCGTCGATCACGAGCTCGTCGACCTGGGCGTTCTCGACGGCCTGGCCGGTGGTGGTCTCGACCGGGAACGGCGGGCCGGAGAACTCCCCCGGCAGCAGGATCGGCAGGTAGACGTCCAGTTCGATGTTGTACGGCGGATCCGGGTCGAAGCCGCCGGACGCGAACACCGGGCCCTGGATCCGGGCGAGGGTGGTCGGGGTGAAGGTGACCGTCGTGGTGGTCTCGGGCGTGGTGGAGGTGGCAGGGATGGTCACCGTCACCGGGGCGGACGCGCCGCCGATCCGGATGGTGTCGCTGCCGAGGCCACCGAAGACCGTCACCGAGACCGTGGCGAGGGTGGAGAGGATCCGGAACTCGTCGTCGCCCTCCTGGCCGTAGAGCACCACGTGCTCGATGTTGACGAAGGTCACGATCCGGCCGCCGCCGTAGATCCCGTCCGCGGTGATGACGTAGACGTCGGGACCTTCGGTGCCGACAAGGATGACGGTGTCGTTGCCGGCGCCGCCGTCGATGGCGACCTTGGCGTTGGCTGCGTACTGGACGACGTTGTTGCCCGCGCCGAGGTTGATGTACGGGATCGAGGTCGCGCTGACGAAGCTGCGCACCACGAAGGTGTCGTCGCCGTCGTCGCCGTAGAGCCAGATCCGGCCGATGTTGTGGACCAGTTCGAAGATGTCGTTGCCGCCGCCGCCGCTGATCGTGGTGTCGAACCGGACGCCGGCCGACAGCAGGCCGCGCGAGGAGTCGAACGAGCCGGAGGCCGGCCCGGAGCGGACGCCGAACTCGACGTCGGCCAGGTAGCGGTCGGCCGGGTCGGCCGGGTCGATCGCGCGGCGGACCTTGTAGATCTGACCGACCCGGACGAGGTCGTTGCCCTCGCCCATGTCCAGCAGGAAGGCCGCCGCGCTGTCGTCGAAGGCGAGGACGTCGTCGCCGCCCTGGGTGTACAGCCGGACGCCGGGGGCCACGTTGCCGGCGCTGTCGTCGCCCGGATCGGGGGTGGGGCCCTGGTCGACCGCCGGGTAGCCGTCGGCCGCCCCGGTGATCCCCTGCTGGTAGGTCACCAGTTCGGCGGCGTCGAACAGGCCGTCGGCGCCGCGGGCGGACAGCAGGGCGACCAGGCCGCGGGAGCCGTCGGCGTTGGCGCGCATCAGGATCGTGTCGGCGTTGGCGCTGCCGTACAGCACGAGGGTGTGCAGCAGGTCGGTGTCGGAGATGTCGATGCGCGAGCTGCCGTTGGCCCACAGGTGGACGACCGTGGTGTCGGCGCCGGCCTGGCCGTTGATCCCGAGGCGCCCGCCCAGCGCGTTCGGGCTGCCCTCGACGTCGGCGGGGTTGACCACGACCCGGTCGGCGCCCGGGCCGCCGTTGAGGAAGGTCGCGGTGCTGGTGCCCGGTATCGCGACCTGGTCGTCGCCGCTGCCGAGGTCCACCCGCAGGGTCTCCGGCGCGGCCACCAGGCCGGGACGGTACGACACCGAGCCGGGCATCCCGAGGCCCACGATGCCGGCCTGGTCGAGGGTGCCCACCAGGTTCGCCGTCGAGCCGGTGGCGTCCAGCCGCAGTTCGTCGCTCCCCGCCCCGGCCGAGATCGACAGCGCCCCGTCCATCCCGGTCAGCGCCTGCGGCCCGGCGCCGACGATGAGCAGGTCGTTGCCGGCGCCGGCGTCCACCGCGGTCGGTCCGGCGTGCGTGCTCAGGATCGTCAGCTGGTCGCCGCCGGAGCCGAGCCGCAGGTCCATCGCCTCGAAGCCGAGGTAGCTGATCCCGTCCGCCATCCCCAGGCCGGTCAGCAGGTTCGAGCTGAGGACGCCGGTGTTGGCCGAGGTGTCGAGGGCGTCGGAGACCAGCACCACGTCGTAGCCGGCCTGGAAGACCCCGTCGGCGACCTCGGTCAGCCCGCCGCGGATGCTGAGCAGGGCGCCGAGCTGGTCGAGCGTGCCGGCCGGGTTCGGCCAGGTCGTCGCGGTCGCGCCGACGCCGGCCTGGCTCCCGACAGCGATGATGTCGTCGCCGCCGCCCAGGTCGATGGTGTGCGGCACCCCGATGGCGCGGACGGCGACCCGGTCGCTGCCGTCGCCGGTGCCGATCGTGACGGCCTCGACGGCGAACCCGAGTGTCACGGTGGTCCCGGTGATGCTGGAGGAGGCGAGTATCTGCCCGGCCGTCACCACGATGTCCTCGCGCTGGCTGGTGCCGTAGACCAGCAGGGTGTCGTTGCCGTCGGAGGCGGCCACCGTGATCCGGGCGTTGCCGGCGTTGCGCAGCTCCACCCGCACGGTGTCGTCGCCGCCGCCGGGCTGGATGGCCAGCAGCCCGGTCCAGCCCAGGGCGGTCCGCCGGCTCGTCCCGACCGCCACGAAGCCGTCGGCGTCGCCGACCAGGAAGCTGTCCGGCCCGGCCGAACCGGAAAGCTCCGCCCGCTCGAACTGCCCGCCCAGGTCCTCGGCGGTGGCACCGGCCAGGAAGTCCACCCCGCCCGGTGCCAGGTGGCCCATCACCAGGAGGTTGTCGTACAGGCCGATGTCCGAGGCCGCGGTCTCCACGAGGGTGTCGGTGCCGGAGCCGTCCCGGAAGACGTCCTGGCCCGGGCCGCCGGTGACCCGGTCGTCGCCGGCGCCGGAGTCGAGGATGTCGGCGTACGGCGAGCCGATCAGGACGTCGTCGCCGTCACCGGCGACCAGCGTCAGCGCGGCGGAGTCGACGGTCATGGCGGCGGCGCTGATCGTGTCGTCGCCCTCGCGGGCGTCGATCGCCAGGGCGTCGCCCTGGCCGCGGACCGCCCCGACCAGCCACAGCGTGAAGGCGCCGGTCTTTCGCACCCGCAGCTCGAGGCCATAGGCCTCGTCGGGGTGCTCGGCGTGGTCGAGCAGGTAGGCGTCGGCGCCTGCGGTGCCCGTCAGCGACACCCGATCGGTCCCGCCGGCGCCCAGGACCAGGCTGAGGGTGCCGGTGGTGGCGCCGGTGATGTCCTCCACGACGATGGTGTCGGAGCCGTCGCCGGCGTCGATCGTGACGTCCTCGAAGCCGTTGGCGATCCGGACCGGGCCGAGTTCTGCTCCCGTCCCCGGGTTGGTGGCGGCGAGCCGCAGGTCAACCCCCGACCGGCTGACCTTCAGCCCGTCGCTACCACCGGTGAGCCGCAGCACCAGCGCATCGGACTCACTGCCGCCGACGATGGTCTGGCTGCCCGTACCCAGCACTGCCTCGACGTAGTCCGCGCCCGCCCCGGCGTTCAGCGACCGGGTGGCGAGGGCGCCGATCAGGCTGTCGTCCCCGCTGCCGCCGACCAGGTCGACCGCCCCGCTGCCCTCGTGCATCAGGTAGTCGTTCCCGGCGCCGCCGTCGACGCTGCCGGTCCGGGTGCCGGTGACGACCAGGTCGTCGTCGCCGCCACCACCGGACAGGAGCAGGCTGCCGGCTCCCTCGACCACGACCAGGTCGTTGCCCTCCCCGGCGGAGATCTCGACCGGGACCTGCACGCTCGGGCTGATGAAGAGCTGGTCGTTCCCGCCGCCGAGGTCGCCCACGATCCGGGTCACCCCGGTGTAGGTGTTGGTGCGTCCGAAGGCGCTCACCTTGATGGTCGCGCCGGCGGAGGAGGTGCCGACCTGTTCGACGGTGAAGGACTCGTCGGCCTCGTCGGTGGCGATGTTGCGCGAGCCGGCCCGGTCGCCGGTGTTCAGGTACAGGACGTGGTCGCTGGACGTCCAGACCTGCGGCGCCGCCTGCGACCCGGCCAGGAAGGTCGGGCGTGGGATCTGCAGGTAGCCGATCGTGAACCGCGCCGTCTTCGAGATGGTGATGAACAGGATCTTGATCCGGACGGTGATGCTCAGCTCGACCTTGACCCGCCCGTTCGCGTCGGCGTCGGCGGTGTCGAAGCCGAAGCTCGCCGAGATCCCGGCGCCGACCAGCGTGATGCCGAACACGCGCACGTCCACGCTGGCGCCGAGGGTGAGCAGGAAGCGGTAGTTGGCGGGGTCGTAGTGCCGCGAGGTGAGCCCGAAGTGGAACTCGCCCACGATCCCGAAGCTGCTCGACCCGATCACCAGCCGTCCGGAGAGCTGGACGTTGAAGTCGCCGTTCGACCACAGCTCGATCGAGCCGCTGAGCCCGGCGAAGCCGAAGAAGTCCATCGAAGCGCTGGCCCGCAGGTACCAGCCGCTGCTGTCGACCCGGATCACCAGGCCGGCGTCGAAGTTGAGGATCCGCAGGATGCTGACCTTGCCGCTCACCTCCAGCAGGAAGGAGTTGCTGACCAGCGCCATCAGGCCCAGCTTAC
>JAVHXR010000234.1 GCA_031119515.1 Propionicimonas sp. | reverse complement strand
GCCGTCGAGACCCTCGCCACCCTCGAGCGGCTGTTCTCCGACCCGTCCCGGCTGGCGGCCGCAGAAGCCCACAGCCGGGCACTCGCCGCGCGTTTCCACACCTTCACCGACGGCCGCAGCGCCGACCGGGTGGCGGCAGCGGCGGCGCGGCTCGTCCGGGCACGGTTCGGCGTGGCTCCGGCGGACGCGACGGCCTGACGGCCGGCTACCGCACCCGGGAGCGGTCGACCGTCGACTCCGCCCCGAGCAGCACGCCACGGAGGAAGCCGGCACCCCAGGAGAGGTGCATCGTGGCGAGGACGGCGACGTTGAGCAGCCGGTCGATGGCGCTGTCGCCCCCCAGCCGGGTGAGGCCGACGGCGCTCACCCCGAGGGCGTAGCCCGCGGTGCCGAGGTAGGCGATCCCGGCCAGCCTGGCCGCATCCCCGCGGAGCACCCCGACGCCCTGCAGCACCAGGCACACCGCGCTCACCGCCACCACCAGGGCGACCGCCGGCGGCGGCAGGTACCGCCACGGCGTGGAGCGCTGGCGCCGCACCAGGTGACCACGCCACACCCCGGTGGCGTACATCTGGCGCCGCAGCGCGGCCAGGCTGCCACGAGGCCAGTAGGTGACCTTCAGCCTGGGCGTGAACAGCACCCGGTAGCCGGCCTGGCGGATCCGGTGGTTGAGCTCCCAGTCCTCGGCGCGCCGGAGGCCCTCGTCGAACAGCCCGACCTCCTCCAGCACCTCGCGGCGGAACACCCCGAGGTACGCCGAGTCTGCCGCGACCTCGTCCTCGCCGTGGTGGTACACCCCGCCGCCGAGCCCGAACGGGCTGTTGTAGGCCCGCGCGATCGCCCGCTGGACGGGGGTCTCGCCGCGGGCGAGCATCACTCCCCCGAGGTTCGCGCACCCGGTCCGACGGAGGGTCTCGACCGCCGTGGCGGTGTAGCCCTCCGGGAGCTCGGCGTGGGCGTCGACCCTGATCACCACCGGATGGCGGCTGGCGCGGATCGCGGCGTTGACCCCCTTGGGGATGTCATTTGCCGGGTTGCCGACGATCCGGATCCGGGGGTCGGCGGCGGCGAGGCCGGCGGCGATCGCGTCGGTGGAATCGGTCGACGCGCCAAGCGCGAGCACCAGTTCCGACTCTCCCTCGTACTCCTGGGAGAGGATCGCGGCCACCGCGCGTTCGAGGTGTCCGGCCTCGTTGAGGACCGGCATCACGTAGGAGACCCCGACGCCGGGCGGCAGCTGGTCCAGCACGCGGTGCTGCTCGGCCTGGTCGGTCACGCCGCCATTCTGGCATGGGACGGACGCGGGCTCCGACCGCCGGCGGCGGACAGGGTGCGGCCTCAGCCGCGCCGCCGAGCCTGCCGGGGCCGGTTCCACCACAGCGACGCCAGCACCCCGGCGGAGACCAGCACCAGCCCGGCCAGGACGAACCACGCAGTCACCTCCTGCTGCCGGGTCTGCAGCACGACAGCGCGAGGCAGGTCGAGCAGTACCTGGGTGAGCTGGGCGGCGTCCTCGGCCCTGAAGTACTCCCCGCCGGTCATCTCGGCCACCTCGATCAGGGTGTCCTCCTCGATCTCCTGGTTCCAGCCACGGCGGGCGAACCCTCCCGTCGGATCCACCTGCCCGGGGTTGCACACCAGCGGAGCGGGCTCGCTGGTCCCGAAGCCGATGGTGTAGACCCGCAGGCCGCGAGCAGCGGCCAGTTCTGCGGCCTCCGCCGGCGGCAGGCCGCGGGTGTTGGCGCCGTCGGTGAGGACGACGATCACGTCCGGCTGCACCTCGGGCGGCCGGTCGGCGGTGACCCGCACCCCGGTGGGGGCGACCGCCGGGTTGGTCTCGGCGATCGCGTCGATCGAGGCGAGGATCGCCATCCCGATGGCCGTTCCCCGCCAGGTGCGGAGTCCGTCCAGGGCCCGGTCCAGCCGCTCGGCGTCGGTGGTCGGCTCGACCAGCAGGCCCGCGAACCCGGCGAAGGCGACCAGGCCGACCGGCCCGTCCTGGGCCGCGATGAACGAGCGGGCCGCCTCCTGGGCGACGACCAGCCGGTTCGGGTCGACGTCCGTCGAGCACATCGAACCGGAGACGTCGATCGCGAGCACGGTCGTCGACGACTCCACCGGGACGGCCACGGCTGCGTGCGGCCGGGCAACAGCCACTCCGGTGAGCACCAGGCCGGCGCCGAACAGGGCCACCGCCAGCCGGCGTCGCCACAGCGACCGGGCGGGCAGGGCGGCGCGCAGCAACAGCACCGACGGCACCCGGACGGCATGGCGCCGCCGGTGCCGGCGAACGGCCCACCAGAAGCCGGCCAGCACCGGCACCGCCGCCAGGGCGGTGAGCGCCCACGGCCAGGCCACCGTCATCACAACACCCTCCCGGTCCGCGCGATCATCACCAGGCCGCCGGCGGTCAGCAGCAGCACGGCGAGCCCCGCCACCACGGCTGTCAGTTCGACCTCCTCGTCCTCGAGCCGGAACCGGGCACCGAGGGCGTCCACGACATTGGCGACCCCGCCGTCCTCGCCCGCCCGGTGGTAGCCACCGCCGGTGGACTCGGCCAGGGCCTCGAGCCTCGCCTCGTCCAGCCGGGTCGCGATCCGGTACCCGTCGACCTCGATCACGGTCCCCGCGGCGGTGCCGATCCCGAGGGTCTCGATCCGCACCCCCGCCGCCGCGGCCAGGTCGGCTGCCGCGAGCGGGTCCACGGCGCTGGTCTGCTCGCCGTCGGAGATCACCACGACACTCGCCGTCTCCCACCGGCCGAGGTCGGGGACGGGGTCGCCCGGCGCCGGGAGCGTCACCGGCTGCCCGGTGATCATGCCGAGCGAGGCGACGACGGCCTCGCCGAGCGAGGTCCCGCCGCCGGCAGACACCCGGTCGACCGCCCGCCTGACGGCGTCCCGGTCGCTGGTGGGCAATTGGGCGGCGAGCGCGCCCTCGCCGAACGTCACGACGCCGATGTCGACCCCGGCGGGCTGGGCGTCGACCAGCTCCCGGGCCGCCGCCCTGGCCGCGCCGAGACGGTCCGGCGCGACGTCACCGGCGGTCATCGAACTGGACACGTCGATCGCCAGCACGACCGTGCTCGACAGCCGGGGCACGGCCACCGTGCCGACCGGACGGGCGAGGGCGGCGAACAGGGTCACCACCCCGAGCCACAGCAGCAGGTAGGGCAGGTGCCGGAGGCGGTGGGCTCGGGCCCCGACCAGGCCGGCCGCTGCCAGGGCTGCCGTCCGCTGCCGGTCCAGCAGCCGGTAGCCGACCAGCCCGGCCGCCCCCGCCAGGGCTGCTACGGCGAGCATCCACGGTGCCAGCAGGCTCATCACGTCCTCCTGGCGGCGTCCCTGACCAGGCCGATCAGGACCTCCACGAGGTCGTCGTGGGTGCTGATCCCGTGGTAGCGCACCCGAGCCAGCCGCATCGCCTCCGCCACCGCCTCGTCGTGCGCGGTGGCCTCCTCCCGCAACCGGGTCGAGAAGGCCGGGTCGGAGGCGTCGAGGTACAGCTGCTCCCCGGTCTCGGCGTCCTCGACGACCACCAGCCCGACCCCGGGCAGCGCCGTCTCGACCGGGTCGGTGACCCGGATCGCCACCACCTCGTGGCGCTGGTTCAGCCGGGCGAGAGCCGGACCCCAGCCGGCGTCCCCGACGAAGTCGGAGACCACCACGACCAGGCCGCGGCGGCGTGCCACCGCCGCCACCGCCGCCAGCATCGCTGCCAGGTCTGTCGTCCGGCCGGTGCCCTGGGCTCGGGCGGGGGCGGTCAGGGCGGCGGCCAGCCGCAGCACGTGGCGCCGTCCGAGGCCGGGCGGGACCACCTCGTGCACCTCGCCGTCGTAGAGCACCGCCCCGACCCGGTTGCCGGTCCGCGACAGCAGGCGCGCCAGCGCGACCGTCAGCTCGCCGGCGATCACGTCCTTGCCGTGGCCGCCGGAACCGAACCGCATCGAGGCCGACCGGTCCAGCACCAGCCAGGCCGTCACCTCGCGGTCCTCGCTGAAGATCCGGACGTGGGGCTCGTCCAGCCTGGCTGTCACGTTCCAGTCGATGTGGCGGATGTCGTCGCCCGGCTCGTAGGGGCGCATCCCCGCCAGGTCGATGCCGTAGCCGCGGTGGACGCTGCGGTGCGCGCCGTGCAGGGCGCCGTCGAGGCGCCGCAGCACCTGCCACTCCAACCGCCGCAGCAGGCGGTCCGGCGCCGCGGTCACGGGTCACCCGGCCCCGGCCGGCAGGTCGGGGACGGCGACCGCCGCCATCACCTGGCCGACCACCTCGTCGGCGGCGACGTCGTCCGACAGCGCCTCGTAGGAGAGGACGATGCGGTGCCGGAAGACATCCGGGGCGAGGTCGGTGAGGTCGCCCGGGACGGCGTACTCGCGGCCCCGCAGCAGCGCCAGCGCCCGGGCGGCGAGCACGAGGTTGATGGACGCCCGCGGGCTCGCACCGTAGGTGACGTACCTGGTGAGCCGGCCCAGCCCGACGTCCTCCGGACGGCGGGTCGCCGACGCCAGCCGCACCGCGTAGTCCACCAGAGCCGGGTCCACGTAGACCGCGTCGGTGCGGCGCTGCAGCGCGAGCAGGTCCTCGGGAGCGAGCACCTGCCTGGTCGGTCCGGGCCGGTGGAGCGCCCGGTCCACCACCACGAACTCCTCGGTCGGGGTCGGGTAGTCGACCAGGACCTTGAGCATGAAGCGGTCCAGCTGGGCCTCTGGAAGCGGGTAGGTTCCCTCCGACTCGATCGGGTTCTGGGTCGCCATCACCAGGAACGGCTCGGGGACCTGGTGGCTGTCGCGTCCGATCGTCACCTGGTGTTCCTGCATCACCTCGAGCAGCGCGCTCTGCACCTTCGCCGGGGCGCGGTTGATCTCGTCCGCGAGCAGCAGGTGCGTGAACACGGGCCCGAGCGAGGTGTTGAACTCGCCGGTCTTCTGGTTGTAGATGCGCGTGCCGACCAGGTCCGC
>JAVHXR010000233.1:581-4965 GCA_031119515.1 Propionicimonas sp. | reverse complement strand
GTACCAGCGTTCGTCGGTGTCCTCGGACTCCAGCTGCGCGGGGAGCCGGAGCGGGTAGCCGTCCCGCAGCACCCTGAGCCGGACGCTCGTCTCGCCGTACCCGACCGGGATCCGCAGCCGGACCGCGACCCGCTCCCCCAGGTGGCGGCGGCCGGGCGCCACGTAGAGCGCCGAGCCGTCGTGGTGGGGCCGGTCGAGCAGGTGGGACATCAGTCCGCGGGCTTCTTCCCGCACACCACGGGGGTGAGGCTGTTGTAGGACCAGCGGAACGGCTCCTTCTTCACCAGCTTGTCGCCCTGGTAGAACAGCCGGTTGTAGCTGACGTCGAAGCCGCTCATCGCGCTCTGCGGGATGCACTTGTCGGAGTCGTCGTAGATCGTCTTGCCCGGCGCCCGGAAGTTGCTCTGGACCGGCTTGGACGCCTTGATCGTGTAGGTCCTGGTCGACCACACCTGCACGGTGACCGAGCCCTGGGAACCGGTCCTGCCGGTGATCCAGGCCTGCAGCAGCACGCCGTATTTGGAGTCGTTCTTGAACTTCATGTCGACCGAGCGCCAGTCCAGCGTCGCCTCCCGGCCCATCGGGTAGCGGCTGAAGTACAGCGAGTGGGGCTTGTGGTAGATGTCCTGCAGCCCGGCGAAGAAGATCGCGTTGAAGGTGGTGGTGGTGGCCTGGGAGATGCCGCCGCCGTAGATGTTGGGATCGATCCTGCCGTTGGCGATGCCGCCGCCCTTCATCCAGCCGGCCTGCGGGGTGCGCTCGCCGAGGGTGGCGTTCATCGAGAAGGTCTCACCCGGGGCGAGGTAGGTTCCGTTGATCAGCTTCGCGGCCTTGCCGATGTTGTTGTAGCGGTAGGCGCTGCCGGGGAAATAGGTGGTGAACTTGCCGGTCACCTTCTTCACCCCTGCCGCCTTGGCGTCGGCCGTGGTGAAGGCGGCCGGGCGGGTGGTGACGGCGACCGTGGCCTCCCGGTCGCCCGAGGCACCGAGCACGGCGACCAGAGACTGGGCGAGAGCGGCGGGGTCGACGCTCTCGCCGTCGGAGGATGCCACGATCTTGGGCTTGCCCCCGCGCTTGATCGTGAATCGCGCGTCCTTCGGCTCCTCCAGGCCGAGCTTGTCCAGCTTGGCGGCGACCTTCGTCCCCAGCGCCTTGGTGTCGAAGGACGGGGTGAGGTCGCCGTTGGCGGCGGTGAAGCTCAGCGTGGCGGCGATGATCTCCGGCTCGACGGTCATCGTGCCGTGGTCGCCGACCGCCACCTTGACGGGTGCGGCGACGGCCGGCGCGGCCAGGGACCTGGCGGCGGCCTCGGCCTCGGCGGTGGTGATCGCGGGCTCGGCGATGGTGGCGGCGGCCTCGATCTCGGTCTGGTGCAGGAAGCCGGCGCGGATCGCGTCCGCGGTCTCGGCCTGCTGCAGCGCGACTCCCGTGGTGCCGGGGGTGACCTTCGGCTCCAGCTTGTCGTAGCCGAGGGTGGCGTCCGCCGGATCGGCGTTCACCTTCTCGGCCATGTCCGCCACCACGGCGGCCAGCCTGGTCTCGTCGACGGCCACCACGGCGGGCAGGTCGCCACCGCCGAACAGGACGTGGACGATCGTGAGCGGGTTGTAGCTGCGGCCTCCGCCGGCCTGGTCGATCGACGCAGCGTAGTCGACCTCGAGCCCGGCCTCGGCGGGGGTGGTGGTGATCGAGGAGTCACCGGCGGTGATCGTGAGCGGCGACGCCACCTTCTCGGCCAGGCCGTCGCGCAGCTTCTGCTGGGCGGCGGCGTCGCTCAGGCCGCCGACCTCGACCCCTTCGATGACGGTGTTGCGGGGGAGGCTGTCGCCGGCCATCGCGTAGCCGACGGCATAGCCGCCGGCCAGGACCAGGATGATGCCGCCACCGGTCCAGAGCGCGACCCTGGCGGTGGTGGACAAGCGTCTACGGGGTGATGACACGGGCCACGTGTTCCTCTCTCGGCCGGAATGCCGCCCCCATGCTACGTGAGCGCCGCCGGGGACCCGGCCTCACCTACCCGGATCGGCGTTGCGCCCGCCGGCCGCAGCTGCGCCACGACGATTCCCGCCGCCATCAGGGCGGCGCCGAGGTAGCCGCGGACGCCCATGTTCTCGCCGAGCAGCAGCGCGCCGCCGATCGCGCCGAACAGGGCCTCCCCCGACATGATGAGCGCGGCGTGGCTGGCCAGCGCGTCCCGCTGGGCGACGACCTGCAGGGTGTAGGCGATCGCGACCGAGATCAGGCCGCCGTAGAGCAGCGGCACGAGGCCGTCCACCAGCCCGGTGAACGGGGCGGCGTCCAGCAGCAGGGCGGCCGGCAGGCTGACCACCGCGCACCAGGCGAACTGGGCGATCGAGAACCGGAGCGCGCTCAGCCTGCGGCTGTAGTGCTCGATGACGAGGATCTGCGCCGTCCACACGAAGGTGGACGCCAGCACGATCGCGTCGCCGAACCCGATCCGGAAGCCATCGGTGACCGCGAGCAGGTACAGCCCGACGAGGGCGAGCGCGATGCCGGCGATCGTCGTCCAGCTGGAGCGGTGGCCGCGGAAGGCCGCGACCAGCGGGACGAGCACCATGTAGAGCCCCGTGATGAACGCCGCGTTGCCGGCAGTGGTGTGGCTCATCGCGACCTGCTGCATCCCGACCGCGACGGCGAGCAGGGTGCCTGTCAGCAGGCCGGGCAGCACGACGGCGCGGGTCGCCGTCCGCCGCACCTCGCGGGAGACGCCGCGACGCCGGTCCAGCCACCACACCACAGGGAGGAGGGCAACGGCGCCCATCGCGAACCGGACCGCGTTGAAGGTGAAGGCCCCTACCGACTCTGCGCCGACCCGTTGGGCGACGAACGCGAAGCCCCAGATCGCCGAGGCCGCCAGGAGCAGCGCATTGGCGCGCAGCCGTCGGGCGGAGGCGGGATTCACCCCACGAGGCTATCCCCGCGCGACCGCGCCCGCCGACAGCCGCCGCCCCACGGACCTGCGTTGGCTGGACAGTTGTCCCCGACATCGCGGAGAACTGTCCAGCTACCCCGCAACCGCCGCGAGAGCCAGCCGACGCCCCTCGCCAACTGGACAGTTGTCCTCGACATCGCGGAGAACTGTCCAGCCAGGGACGGCGGACGCCCGCCACAACCTGTGACGGGCGTCCGGTGGAGCCGGGGCTCAGGCCTTGCGGGACAGTGCAGCCTTCGCCCTCGCGGCCACGTTCTCGGCGGTGAAGCCGTACTTGGCCAGCAGCAGCCCGCCTGCGGCGGACTCGCCGAAGTGCTCGATCGAGACGATCTCGCCGGCGTCCCCGACGAGTTCGCGCCAGCCCATCGCGATGCCGGCCTCGACGGAGACCTTCGCCGCGGCGGCCGGGATCACCTCGGCCCGGTACTCCGCCGGCTGGGCGGCGAACCACTCCAGGCACGGCAACGACACCACCCGGGTGGCGATCCCCTCGGCCTCCAGCGCCTCGCGGGCGGCAACCGCCACCCCGACCTCGGAGCCGGTGGCGAGCAGGACGACGGCCGGCTCGCCGGTGGAGGCCTCAAGCAACGTGTACCCGCCCCTGGCGACCAGCTCGGCCGGGGCGGCCGCACCCTCGCCACGCTCGATCGTCGGGACGTCCTGGCGGGTCAGGATGAGCGCCGTCGGCCGGTCGGTGTGGCGCAGCGCCTGTGCCCAGGCCTGGGCGGTCTCGTTGGCGTCGGCCGGGCGGACGACGTCCAGCCCGGGGATCGCCCGCAGGGTGGCGACGTGCTCGATCGGCTGGTGGGTCGGGCCGTCCTCGCCGACGCCGACCGAGTCGTGCGACCACACGAACACGGTCGGGATCTTCGACAGCGCGGCGAGCCGGACCGGCGTCCGCATGTAGTCGGCGAAGACCAGGAAGGTGCCGCCGTAGGGACGGGTGAGCCCGGAGAGCGCGATCCCGTTCAGGATGTTGCCCATCGCGTGCTCGCGGATGCCGAAGTGGAGGGTCCGCCCGTTGTAGTCGCCGGCGAAGTCGTGGCTGGACTGCTCCGGCGGCAGGAAGGACGGCTGGCCCTTCATGGTGGTGTTGTTGGAGCTGGCCAGGTCGGCCGACCCGCCCCACAGCTCGGGGACGGCGTCGGCGAGCGCGGACAGCACCTCGCCGGAGGCGGCGCGGGTCGACTTCTTGCCGGCCGGGAAGACCGGGAGTGCGGCGTCCAGGTCGGCCGGCAGCTCCCGGGCACGGAGCCGCTGGTAGAGCGCGTGGCCCTCCGGGTTGGCGGCCCGCCAGGCCTCGAACCGGGCATCCCAGGCCACCTTGGCCTCGGCGGCGCGGGCCGCGGCGTTGCCGCGGGTGTGCTCCAGCACCGCAGGGTCGACGGCGAAGCTGGCGGCCGGGTCGAACCCGAGTTCGGACTTCAGCCC
>JAVHXR010000233.1:0-571 GCA_031119515.1 Propionicimonas sp. | reverse complement strand
GGAGATGTCCTCGAGCCCGGCGATCAGCCGCAGCGCCGTCGACTTGCCGCAGCCGGAGGGACCGACCAGGATCATGAACTCGCCGTCCTCGATCTGCAGGTCCATCTCTTTGACGGCTTCGAAGCCGTCCGGGAGCTTGCGGGCGCTCAGCCGCTGGTAGAGCGCGAAGCCGTCGGGATTAGCCGCCTTCCAGACGTCGAACCGCTCACCCCAGGCCGCCTTCGCCTCGGCGGCGCGGGCGGCGGCATTGCTCCGGGTGTGCTCGAGCACGGCGGGATCGACCGCGAAGGTGGCGGCGGGATCGAACCCCAGTTCGGACTTGAGCGCCGCTACCTCCTCGGCCCCAAGCTTGGCGCCGTGGACGGAGTGGTGGCCGGCCTTGGTCGGCAGCGGCCAGCCGATGATCGTGGTGAGCTTGATGAAGGACGGCTTGTCTGTGACCGCCTTGGCCGCCTCGATCGCGTCGTAGAGCGCTTGGACGTCCTCCTCGTAGGTGGTCATCTGGTTGGTCCAGTCGACGGTCTGGACGTGCCAGCCGTAGGCCTCGTACCGGGCGGCGACGTCCTCGGTG
>JAVHXR010000010.1 GCA_031119515.1 Propionicimonas sp. | reverse complement strand
CGGCCTGCACTCCCTGCTGAACAACTGGGACGCCCAGCGCGACAAGGGTGCCCGGCGCGTGAGCCCGTTCACGATCCCGATGCTGATGGCCAACGCGCCGGCGGCGAACGTCGGCCTGGCCGTCCATGCCCGGGCCGGGGTGCACGCCCCGGTCTCGGCCTGCGCCTCGTCCAACGAGGCGATCTCCCAGGCTGTCGACCAGTTGCGGCTGGGACGGGCTGACGTGTTCGTCGCCGGCGGTACCGAGGCGACGATCCACGCGCTGCCGATGGCGGCGTTCGCCCAGATGCAGGCGTTGTCGCGCCGCAACGACGAACCCGCGCGGGCCTCGCGTCCGTGGGACCGGGGGCGTGACGGCTTCGTCCTCGGCGAGGGTGCGGCGATCCTGGTGCTGGAGACGCTGGAGCACGCCAGGGCGCGCGGGGCGAGGATCTACGGGACGATCGCCGGGGCGGGCATCACCGCCGACGACCACGACATCGTCCAGCCTGATCCGAGCGGCGCCGGCCAGTCCGGCGCGATGCTCAAGGCGCTGGCCGACTCGGGGCTGTCCGCGGGCGACATCGTGCACGTCAACGCGCACGGCACGTCCACCCCGCAGGGCGACGTCACCGAGGCGGGCTCGATCCGGACCGCGCTCGGCGCCGACGTCGACCACGTCGTGGTGACCAGCACGAAGTCGATGACAGGTCACCTGCTCGGCGGCGCGGGCGCGCTCGAGACCATCGCGTCGGTGATGGCGCTCAAGGAGCGTGTGGTGCCGCCGACGATCAACCTCGAGGATCCCGAGCCCGACCTGGGGATCGACATCGCGACCAGCCCCCGTCCGCTTCCCGAGGGCGACCTCGCAGCGATCAACAACTCGTTCGGCTTCGGCGGCCACAACGTCGCCGTGGCCCTCACCAACGCCAACGTGACGCGCTAGGACCGTCCCCGCGGTTCGCGGGGACGGTTCCGAGCCCGGTTCGCGGGGACGGTTCCGAGGCCGGTTCGCGGGGACGGTTCCGAAGCCGGTTCACGGGGACGGTTCCGAAACCGGTTCACGGGGACGGTTCCCAACCCGGTTCACCAGGGACGGACCGGGCACGAAGCAGGCGGTTACCCCACCCGGTGCAGCCACCGGACGGGGGCGTCCTCGGCCGCATGCCGGAAGGCCTCGAGTTCGTCGTCCCACCCTGTTCCGAGCAGGTCGTTGAGCGCCTCCTGCAGAGGCTTTCCGCCGAGCGCCTCGGAGACGATCGCCCGCTTGATTCGGTTCTCGTGGATCAGGATGTCGCCGTGAAGGCCGATCACCGCCGAGAAGGTGCCGAGCCGCGGGGTGTACGCCCACCGCATCCCCTCGCTCGCCGGGGTGGCCTCCTCGGTCACCTCGAACCTGAGCCGCTCGCAGCGGGTCAGCGCGCTGGCAAGTGCGGCACCTGTCCCGACTTTCCCAATCCAGGAGAACTCCGCCCGGAGCGTACGCGGCTCGGCGGGCTGAGGGGTCCAGTCGAACCGGACCGGAGAACCCAGAGCAGCGCTCGCAGCCCACTCGATGTGCGGGCAGAGCGCTGTCGGTGCCGAGTGGATCAGGATGACTCCACGCGTGCTGTCCATCTGTGTCCCCTTCGCCGAGAGTTGCCTTCCCCAGCTATCTCGACCCGAACGGGATGCTTCATTCTGCCCCACTGGCCACATGAGCACCAGTCATCCGGACGGTGGACCGCGCGGCCGTCCCGCAACCCGGGTTGGGAACCGTCCCCGTGAACCGGGTTGGGAACCGTCCCCGTGAACCGGCATCGGAACCGTCCCCGTGAACCGGCATCGGAACCGTCCCCGTGAACCAGTCCCCGTGAACCAGGGGTCAGGGCCAGCGGGCGGCGAGTGACATCAGGGCGAGCGACGCGAGGAGCGCG
Organism: Propionicimonas sp.; assembly: GCA_031119515.1. GTDB lineage: Bacteria > Actinomycetota > Actinomycetes > Propionibacteriales > Propionibacteriaceae > Propionicimonas. The sequence continues at coordinate 16,733 of JAVHXR010000010.1, read as the reverse complement.
AAGCCGAGGGCGAAGCCCGCGTACTGCTCGGTGACCTCCTGGTCGACCTTGACGTAGCCGACGGTGTTCGCGATCGACTCGTACACCTGCTTGAGCTCGGCGCTGGAGCCGGCGGCGAACTTCTTGCCGCCGGAGATCCGCGCGATCTGCTCGAGCTCGGCGTGGTCCACCGGGACGGGCTCGCGCCGCCCACCGCTCTCCACGTAGCCGTCGCGGGTGCCGAACGCGATCGTGTAGATCGGCACGTCCAGCTCCTTGGCCTGCTCGGCGGCGCCGGCCGAGGGACGCCCGATGTTGGTGTAGCCGTCGCTCAGCAGGACGATCGCGCCCGGGGCGGGCTCGTCGGGATGCTCGGGGTCGGCCGGCGCCTGGGCGAGTGCGTCCAGCGAGGCGTAGATCCCCTCCCCGATGGCGGTGGACGGCGCCACCTGGAGGTTCTCGATCGCCGCGGCCACGATCCCGCGGTCGGTGGTCGGCGGGACCACCACCGCCGGCGTCGCGGCGAAACTGACCAGGGACACGTTGAAGCCCGAGGGCAGCATCTGCAGGAAGTCCTGGGCCGCGGCCTTGGCCGCCACCAGCCGGTTCGGGGCCACGTCCTCGGCCACCATCGAACGGGAGACGTCGATCGTCAGCACGACGGTCGCCCGATCGCGCGGGACGTCCACCTGCCCCTTCGGCTGGGCGTAGGCGACGTTCAGGGCGGCCAGGCTGAGGACGGCGGCGCCGACGGCGACATGGCGCTTCCACGCCTGCTGCTGCGGCAGCACCCGCTCGAGCTTGCCGAGCGAGCGACTGCGCGCCCGCGAGCGACGCCGGGCCAGCAGGCCGACGTACAGCAGTACGAGCACCGGGATGATCAGCAGCCACCACAGCCGCTCCGGTCGCATGAATTCGATCAACGGTTCCATCTACGGCCACCTGGCTCCCAGTGACACGGCGGCCAGCGCGGCGACGACCGCAAAGGCAAGGCCGTAACCGGCCCACAGCGCCGTGGTTTCCTTCTTGACCGGCACCATCCCGACCTCGCTGCGCAGGTTGGAGTACACCCGCTCGAGCTCGGAGAGGCTCTCGGCCTCGTACGTCGTCCCGCCGGTCATGGTCGCGATCGTGCGCAGCAGTTCGACGTCCGGCGGCACCGGCTCGCGCTTGCCGTCGAGGTCGACGTACCCGTTCTGCGTGCCGTAGGCGATCGTGTAGATCGGCACCTCGGCCTTCTTCGCCTCGTTGGCTGCCTGGGTCGGGGCCCGGCCGGCGGTGTTCTGGCCGTCGCTCAACAGCACGATCGCACCCGGCGCCACGCTGCCGTCGTCACCCTTGGGCGCCATCTGCAGCGCCGACAGCGCGGTGTAGATCCCCTCGCCGATCGCCGTCGAGTCCTGCACCCGCATGCTGCTGATCGCCTGCTGGGCCATCACCCTGTCCAGCGTCGGCGGCAGCCGGACCGACGGGCTGCCCGACATGCTGACCACGGACACGTTGTACTGCGACGGCAGCTGCTTGATGAAGGCGATGGCGGCCTGCTTGGCGGCGTCCAGCCGGTTGGGCTTGATGTCGGTGGCCTGCATCGACTGCGAGATGTCGATCACCAGGACGACCGTCGCCCGCTCCCTGGGCACCATGTCGACGCCGTTGGGACGCGCCCACGCCGACCCCAGCGCGACCAGGGCAGCCAGCGACAGCCCGACCGCCAGGTGCCGGCGCCACTGCGACTGCTTGGGCACCACCTGCGACAGGATCGTTGTGTTGGTGTAGCGCATGCCGGTCTTCTTCTTGGCCATGACGGCCACGACATAGGCCGCCACCAGCAGCGGGACCAGCAGCAGCACCCACAGGCGCTCGGGGTTGAGGAAGCTGAGTTCGAACATCACTTGCTCACCCCCTGGGGCGGCTGGTGCAGCATCGCTGCCTTCCGCCGGTAGGACAGCACGAACCGGGCGATGTCATGCACCCAGTCTCTGTCGGTGCGCAACTGGATGTGCGCCACCCCCGCCCGGCGCAGCGAGACCCGGATGCGTTCCCGCTGGGCGGCGGCGGCCGCGTCCATCCGCGCCCTGGCGGCGTCGTCGCTGGTGTTGACGTAGCGTTCGAAGTTGGTCTCCGGGTCGCGGATCAGCAGGTCCCCGACGTCGGGGAAGCTGGCCTCGTGGGAGTCGACCACCTCGACGGCCAGCACCTGGTTGCGGATCGCGAGGTGACGCATCGCCCGTTCCCAGTCCGGCGGGACGTTCGGGTCGAGCTCGTAGTCGCCGGCGGTCAGGAAGTCGGAGACGACCAGCCGCATGCCGCGCCGTCGCTCGGTGCGGGCGAGTTGCTCGATGCCCTCGGCCAGCGAGAACGGCCCGGTGGTGTGGTCGGGGACGATCGGCTCGGTCAGCATCCGGCGCAGCAGGCCGTAGAGCGCGGTCCGTCCGGAGCGGGCGGGCAGCCGCTTGATCGCGTCCGGGCGCATCACCAGGCCGCCGAACCGGTCGCCCATCTTCTGGGAGAGGAAGCCGATGGTGGCGATCGCGGCGATCCCGAGGTCGCGCTTGGTGACGCCCTCGGTGCCCCAGTTCATCGACGGCGTGACGTCGAGCAGGGCCCAGACCTCGAGTTCCCGGTCGGCGATGGTGTCGCGGACATGCGGGACGGTGGTGCGCGCGGTCACCGCCCAGTCGATCTTGCGGACGTCGTCCTGCCCCGGCACGTACTCCCTGGCGTCGCTGGCCTCCGACCCGGGGCCCGGCAACAGCCCCTGGTGGTCGCCGTGCAGGAACCCCTCCAGCCGTCGGACGACCGCGAGTTCCAGCCGACGCAGCGCCGCCTCGGGCGCGAGCTTGTGCAGCGGCAGGGTGGGGGCGGTGGGTTCGGCGAGCACCGACCGCACCGCGCCGAGGTCGTCGGGCGGTGGTGCGAAGCCTGGGTAGGCGGTCACGACGCCCGCTCAGCCCCTGGCCTCGGGGGCGTAGCGGTGCTGGGTGTGGGCGGTCTGGCGCTGCTGCTGGTTCCACACCGGCGTGGGGGGCGGCACCATCGCGACGATCCGCTCCACCACCTGGGTCGGCGTGATGTTGTCGGCGACGGCGTCGAAGCCGAGCACGAGGCGGTGCGCCATGACGTCCTTGGCGATCGCCTGGACGTCGGTGGGCAGGACGTAGTCGCGGCCGTGGATCAGGGCGAGCGCGCGGGCTGCGGCGACCAGGCCGAGGGTGGCACGCGGCGAGCAGCCGACCTGGATGACCGGCACGAGGTCGGGCATGCCGAACTCGTCGGGGGTCCGGGTGGCGAGCACCAGCCGGACGATGTACTCCGCTACCAGGTTGTGGACGAAGACGCCCTGCGCCTGCTCCTGCAGCGCCTTGACCTTGTCGGGGTCGAGGACGGGGCTCGGCTTGGGCGGGTTGACGCTCATCCGGCGGAGGATCTCGAACTCCTCGTTGCCGCGCGGATAGGGCACGTCCACCTTGAGCAGGAAGCGGTCGCGCTGGGCCTCGGGCAGCGGGTAGACGCCCTCGGACTCGATCGGGTTCTGGGTGGCGATGACGATGAACGGCGCGGGCACGGGGTAGGTGGTGCCGCCGATCGACACCTGGCGTTCCGCCATCAGCTCCAGCATCGCCGACTGCACCTTGGCGGGGGCGCGGTTGATCTCGTCGGCGAGCACGAAGTTCACGAACACGGGGCCGAGGGCGGTGTCGAACTTCTCCTGGCTGGCGGAGTAGATCCGGGTGCCGACGATGTCGGACGGCACCAGGTCGGGGGTGAACTGGATCCGGGCGAAGTCACCGCCCACGACGGTCGCGAAGGACCGCACCGCGAGCGTCTTGGCGACGCCGGGGACGCCCTCGAGCAGGACGTGCCCGCGGGCGAGGAGGCCGACCATCAGCTGCTCGACCATGTGCTCCTGGCCGACGATCACCCGCTGCACCTGCGCGATCGCCTCGCCGAGCAGCTTCGCGGCCGCCGCGATCGCCGGGTTCGCGGCCGGAGCGGGCGGCGGCGGGGTCGGCGCTGCGGGCTGCGAGGCGGGCTGCGGCGCCGGGTATCCCGGCGGCGGCTGCATGGGGTTGGTCACGCGGGGCTCCTGGTCCTGGGAGGGTTGCTGACGTGGTGCGACCACGATACCGCCCGATTCCCAAGCTCCCTGTGGTCGAACTGTGGGCAACCTGTGCACCAGCCGAGCCGGTTCGGACCGGCTGGCAGAATGGTCCCGCACGCGGGGCCAGGGCCCGCACCGACGATCGGACACGATGACCACGCCAGAGCCGCCAGCCGGTGCCGGAGGGGATCCGGCCGCGCCCAGGCTGTCGCCGCTGTGGCGGGACGATCCGCCCAAGGTCGGCGACTTCTGGCTGGACGCGAGGCTGACCGCCGCGCCGTCCGGGGTCGCCTACGTCGCCCACGACGACCGGGCCACCTCGGTGATGCTCATCCTGTTGTCCGAGGGGGCCGCCGGCGACCCGGCCGCGCGCGACCGGTTGGCGGGGGTGGTCGACAAGCTGCACATCGACACCGTCGTCGCCCGCGGCGGGCACGGGCAGTCCGAGGGCAGGCTCGGCCATCGCAGCCGCGACGAGGACGACGATCCGGTCGGCCCGGACGAGGCGCCGCTGGCGCCCTGGGTGGCGCTGGCCTACGACGCCAGCCCCGCCGCCCTGGCCGAAGCCGAGCGGGTGCTGGCCGAGGTCGACCTGTCGAGGCTCGCGCTGCAGGGCACACCGGCAGGACCGGCCTACCGGCTGCACTGGATCGACAACACCCGGCCGGGGGTCTCGCGGCTGTGGCCGCTGCCGTGGCCGGGCCGTCATGACCGGGCCGGGTGGCTGAGCATCCTCGCCTCCTGGCTGCTGATGATGCTGCTGGCGGCGCTCGCCGTCCTGATCGCGATCCTGATCTTCCAGCAGTCGCCCCGGGTCTCGCCGCCGCCACCGGTGCCGCCGACCGGGTCCCCGCCGCCGACCAACGGCTCCTCGTCCGGGTCCCCGTCGCCGCAGTCCGGGTCGCCGTCGCCGCAGTCCGGGTCGCCGTCGCCGCAGTCCGGCTCGCCGTCCCCCTCTCCCTCGCAGAGTGGCCAGAGCGGCGAGCCGACGCCGACCCAGTCGCCCTCGCCGGGGCAGTCGCCGTCGCAGTCCGGGTCACCGTCGCCGGGGCAGGAGTCGCCGTCCGGCTCGGTCGGGTCGCCGACGCCGAACTCGAGGCTGTGACGTGGAGCGGCCGCGCCTGATCGTCACCGACCTGGACGGCACGCTGCTCGGCCCCGACGGTTCGGTCTCGCCGCTCAACCGGGAGGCGATGGCCCGCGCCGCGGCGCTCGGCATCCCGTTCGTGGTGGCCACCGGCCGACCGATTCGCTGGCTGGAGGTCCTCGACGGCCTGGGCAGCACCCATCCGCTGGTAGTGGCCTCCAACGGCGCCGTGCTGTGGGACCTGGCCGCCGGTGCCGTGGTCGAGTACACCGCCATCGAGACGGGTTGCGCGGCGGCGCTGCTGGGCCGGCTGCGCGCGGGCGTCCCCGGCATCTACCTGGGGCTGGAGACCGTCGACGGCTTCCGGTGCGAGCCGGGCACCCCGACCCGGGAGCGGGTGCCCGAGCAGGCGATCACGACAGACCTGCTGGATTGCGCCGAACCGGTGCTGAAGCTGCTCGGGTTCCACCCCGACCTCGGCTCCGCCGAGCTGACGAGCCTGGTCGCCGAACTCGTCGGCGACCTGGCGACCGTCACCCACTCGGCGCTGGAGCGCCCCGGGCTGGTGGAGATCAGCGCGCCCGGGGTCTCCAAGGCCACCGCGCTGGTCCGGCTCTGCGACCGGCTCGGGATCGCGGGAGCGCAGGTGGCGGCGTTCGGGGACATGCCCAACGACGCCGCCATGCTCGCCTGGGCCGGCGCGCCGCATGTCGTGGCGAACGCCCACCCCAGCCTGCTGGCCGCAGGCTTCCGGGTGGTCGGGGGCAACGCCGACTCCGGGGTCGGCCGCCGGGTGCTCGAGCTTCTCGACTGAGCCCTGCGGGCCTCCCCAACACCGCGACAGCGGCGTTATTGTCTGCCCAGCGGCGACCACGCCGGGGTAGACAGGAGTCTCGCGATGGCAGCTATCACGATCTCTCGCCAGGCCGGCAGCCACGGCGCCCGGATCGCCCGCGGGCTCGCCCGCGAGCTCGGCTGGGAGTTCGCCGACAAGGCGACGATCAACCTCGTCATCCGGCAGTACGGCCTGGTCAGGCTGAACGACCTCTACGACGACGTCCCCAAGCTCAGGGAGCTGTTCGACGACAACGCCGCGGTCACGATCGAGATGATGAACGAGACGATCCGGGCGATCGCCGCCAGGGGCGACGTGGTGCTGCTGGGGCGGGGCGCGTTCGAGGTCCTCAAGGGGGTCTCCGACGTCCTCAACGTCTTCGTCGAGGCGCCGCTGGAGACCCGGATCGAACGGATCGCGAAGCGGGACGAGGTCGACGCCGGGACCGCCGAGGCGACGGTCAGGCGCGACGACAAGATGCGCCGGAGGTTCACCCGGCTCTACTACAACGCCAACTGGGCCAGGCCGGAGAACTACGACTTCGTGATCGACACCGCCGAGCTCACCGACGACCAGGCGATCGAGGCGATCATCGCCCGCCTGCACGCCCTGCCCACCAGGGCCGAGGGCGCCAGCACCGCCGTCGAGGTGCACCCGGTCCTGGCCGAGACGATCAACGGCGTGATGGGCGTGAAGCCCGTGGCCTGAGCCCGTCGCCGCCCGGGCACAATGGGTGGCATGGCGCTGTTCTCCGGTCCCCGTCCCGACCGCGACCTGCTCGACTCCCTCACCGCCCAGCTCGGCCGTCGCCCCCGGGTCCTGGCCTGGGCGGCGACCGACGACGGGTACGTCGTCGGCCTGGCCGACCGGATGCTGGTGCGGGACGCGTCCGGCTGGCAGGCCTACCCCTGGCACCGGATCGCGACCGGAAAGTGGGACGGCGGCAGCTCCCTGCTGGTCTGGGTCGACACCGACGGCTGCGAGCACACCGTCGCGCTGTCCGCGCCGGCACTGTTTCCCGACCTGTTCAACGAGCGCGTCAGCGCGAGCGTGGTGTTCGCCCGCCGGGTCGACCTCGGTGACGGACGGCACGCCACCATCGCGCTGCGCCGCAACCTCGCCGGCGGCACCGACGAGGCCGACTGGCAGGTCACGCCGTCGCCGGGGGTCGACCTCGACGAGCCTGCCGTCAGCGCCCGGATCGACCAGGAGCTCGCGGCGGTGCAGTCCGATTTCGGGATCGCGTGAGGTTACTGGTAACGTAACGCTTCGCGTCCAGCGCGATCCCCTGTAGCTCAATTGGCAGAGCATCTGACTGTTAATCAGAGGGTTACTGGTTCGAGTCCAGTCGGGGGAGCCAGTCTCGAGAAGGCGCTCCGACAAGCCACGACGGCAATCGGGGCGCCTTCTGCTTTCCACTGTCCCCACCCCGCCCGCCGGCGCGCGCACGCACCGTCCCGGCCGGGTCGCGCGGGCAGTTCGAAGGCGGGGCGGGAGGCGTGGCCAGCCCTGTGATCACGCTCCTGCCACTCCCGCGGATGACGTCCTCGGCGCCGACGTGCTCGCCCGACGCGGCGGAAGGCTCCCTCCACCCTCCGCTGTCGCCCGGACGCCTGTCGTCCAGACGAGCATGGGCGAAACCGCTGCGGGCACCCCTGCGTTTCCGCCCGGCTGGTCCGTTCGGACAGCTGGACCGACCGATCGGCCAATTCCGGTCCGGGCCGCGGAACGCTGGGCTACCTTCTAGGTACGACAGAGCCCCCGTCCCCCCGGGGTCACCCGTGAACCCCGGCGGAGGCCCGAGATGGCGAGTTTCAGCCCAAGGCGCCGGGTGGACGTGCTCAGCCGGCTGGTCGACTCCGGCTGGTTCGACGTCGCGGTAGCGGGCCTCCTCGCCGTTCTGGTGGTGCTGCTGGACGGCGCCTACCAGCAGGCCTGGCAGGTCCTGCTGCTCGATCTTGCCGCGTGCCTGGCCGCGGCTCTCACCGGACGATGGCCGAGAGCGGCAGGCCTCGCGCTCGCCGGGGTCCTGTCGATCTACCTCTTCATCCCCGACGACTGGGCGACGATGGGCGAGTACGCCCCGCTGATCCCGATCCTCGGGACCGGGATGCGCGGCCAGGCCCGGCTGCGCCGGGCGATGACCCTGGGCTACTTCCTGCTGCTCGCGGCGATCGCGTGGCGGGAGTCGCCGTCTGCCACCAGCGCCGTCCTCGCCGCTGTCGTCTGGGCCGTCTTCATCGCGATCCTCTGGCTGATCGGGGACGCCTTCCGGGCCGTGTCGCTGGCACAGGAACAGCTCCGCTCGGCCGAGCTCCGCCGGCAGCGCCAGGCCGTCGCCCGCGAGCTCCACGACACCGTCGCCCGCTCGCTGGGCACGGTCATCCTGACGGCGAACCGGTCCCAGCTGCGGGGCGAGGCAACCCCGGCCGACCTGGAACGCATCGCACGGTCGGCCGAGGCGAGCCTGCAGGAGCTCCGTCTCGTGATGAGCCTGTTGCGCGACTCCCCAGCCGCCGGGTCACCGGTGGCCGTCCGCGGCACCCCGCTCACCGACGCCCTCGTGAGCGGGACCGACGAGCTCAGGTCCGCAGGCTTCACCGTCACCCTGCTCCAGCCGGCCGAACCGGTGGACCTCCCGGCGCCGGAGTCGGAGGCGCTCGGCGCGGCCGCGCGGGAGGCGATCGCGAACGTCCTCAAGCACGGCGACCCGGCACTGCCCTGCGCGGTCGTGGTCGAGGACACCGCCTCGGCTGTCGAGCTCACCTTCGTCAACGGCTGCCGGCCGGGCGACGACCCGCCGCGGCCCGATGCCCTCGGGCTGTGGGGACTGGGCGAACGGCTCGCCGCGGTCGGTGGCCGGGTCAGCGCCCAGCGCGGCCCGAACCAGTGGATCACGGTCCTCACCCTCCCCCGCCGGCTCCGCACCGACGTCGGCACGAGGCTGGCCTGACATGGCCGGACGGACGATCTCGGTGCTCGTCGTCGATGACGACCTGTTCGTGCGACAGACCCTGGCCGAGTACCTCGCTGCGACTGACGACCTGGTGGTCGCCGGAGTCTGCGCGGACGGCGCCGAGGCGGTGGAGGCCGCCCGGGCGCTGCGGCCGGACGTCGCCCTGATGGATCTCCGGATGCCGCTGCTGGACGGTTTCGACGCCACCCGGCTGATCCTGCAGGTGTCGCCGGCCACCCGGGTGCTCGCGCTGACCTCCTTCGACGACGAGGACGCGGCCGCCGGCATCCTGCGGGCCGGCGGGACGGGCTACCTGCTCAAGAGCACCCGCCCGCAGGTCCTCGCCGACGCCGTCCGGGCCGCCCACGGCGGGATCACGGTGCTGCCGGCGGACATGGTGCGAAGGCTGGCGATGACCGGAGAGGCCCCGGCGGCGCAGCCGCGACTCACCAGGCGGGAGCACGAGGTGCTGGCGGGGCTGCGCGACGGGCTGACCACCGCCGAGATCGCCAGGGACCTCTTCGTGTCCGCCTCCACGGTGAAGGCGGACCTGCGCAGCCTGACCCGCAAGCTGGGGGCGCGGAACCGTGCGCAGCTCGCCGCGAAGGCCTACGAGCTCCGGCTGCTGGACGGGCCGCCGCGGTAGCCCTTCGGATGGTCCCCTCCGGACCGGACGGCCTCGGCCCTGGTCCGTACCGCACCGATCAGCGACTCCGCGTCGATCGGGCCGTCGTAGCGCCGGCCGTCGATGAAGTACGTCGGGGCCTGGCGCAGCTGCATGGCGGCGGCGTCGGCGAAGTCCTCGTCCACCCGGGTGGCGCCGGCCGACGACGCGAGGTCCCGCTCGAAGCGGCGCAGGTTGAGGCCGGCCCGCGCCGCCGCGCGACGCAGCTGGGTCTCGGCCTCGATCGGGGCCTCGCCGACCAGCGCGTCGTGCATCTCCCAGAACAGCCCCTGCCGTGCGGCAGCCTCGGTGGCGAGCGCGGCCGCCCGTCCGAACGGCTGGCCGGCGGCGTGGTGGCGCAGGGTGAAGGCGACCCGCGAGCCGAAGCGGCGACGCATCTCCTGCCGCATCTCGTCGGCGCGCGGCGCGAACGGGGTGGCGAAGTCGCCGTAGGCGACCACGCCGACGACGGCGAGCGAGGGGTCGCCGAGAACGTGGTCCCGCTCGGGGTCGAGCGGGCGCACCAGCCGGCCGGGGTCGGGTGCGAGCCGGCGTTCGCGCCGGTTCAGCACGGCGAAGGCGACCGCGCCCAGCACGGCGGCGAGGGTCGAGGCGGCCAGCACGCCGAGCTGGGCGCGGCCGACGTCCACCGGGTCGTCGAACGCGAGGTCTGCGACGAACAGGGAGATGGTGAACCCCATCCCGGACAACAGGCTGACCCCGACCACGTGGGACAGCCTGAGGCCCGGTGCGAGCGCCCCCAGGCGCAGCCGGGTCGCCGCCCACGCCGACAGCGAGATCGCCACCGCCTTGCCGACGACCAGCCCGGCGATGATCCCCCAGGTCAGCGGCGAGCCGAAGGCATCGGCAAGCGACTGCGGGGTCACCGGCACGCCGGCGTTGGCGAGCGCGAACACCGGAAGGATCAGCCAGGCGACGTAGGGAGCCAGGGCGCGGTGGGCACGCTCGTTGATCGACACCGCTCGGGCGAGCGATTCCTCGGCGGTCCGGGCGTGCTCGGCCGAGGGCGTCATCTGGAAGGCCCGCACCTGGTCGTGCGCGCGCCGCACGTCCTCGTGCCGGGTGGCGAAGATCGGCAGCAGCGCGGCGATCGCCACCCCTGCCAGGGTGGCGTGCACCCCGGAGAGCAGGAAGCCGAGCCACACCACCGCCGAGGGCAGCAGGTAGACCGGGCCGCGCCAGACCCGCAGGAACCGCATCGCCGCGATCGCCCCCAGTCCGGCCGCCACGAGCAGCAGCGGTGCGGGATCGAAGTCGTCGGTGTAGGCGAACGCGATCACCCCGAGCGCGCCGACATCGTCGGCGACGGCCAGGGTGACAAGGAACACCCGCAGCGAGGCCGGCATGGCCCGGCCCACCAGCGCCAGCAGGCCGAGGACGAAGGCGGTGTCGGTGGAGACGACGATCCCCCAGCCGACGACGGCATCGGTCGCCCAGGTCACCCAGACGTAGAGCAGGGCCGGGAGGACGAGACCGGCCACCGCGGCGACGAGGGGGACGCTCGCCCTGCGCCAGTCCCGCAGCTCGCCCAGCTCGATCTCGCGCCGCACCTCGAGGGTCAGCAGCGCGAAGAAGAACGCCATCAGCGCCTCGTTCACCCAGTGCCGCAGGTCGAGTTCGAGCTCGAGGCCGCCCGCCTGGATCCCGAGCGGCAGGTGCCAGAAGGCGTCGTAACCCGCGCCCGGGAGGTTTGCCCACACCAGCGCCACCAGGGTGGCCGAGAGCAGGACCACAGCTCCCCTGATCGCCTCGGGAGTGCGCCGCAACCGGCGACCCGTGGCAGCCAGCGACCTGACGCCACGCTCCCGGCCCACCACAGCGGCGGTCACTGCGACACCGCCGCCATCGTGGTGGGCGTCACTGCCAGTTCGGCCACGTTCACTTCGGCGGGCAGGGCGGCGGTGATCGCCACCAACGCAGCGATCGCGTCGGGTGGGACGGACTCGCTGGCGTGGGGGAAGTGCCTCCGGGAGCCACCGGGTCCGGTCGGCAGGTGTCCGAACCCTGTGGCCACGAACCCCAGTTCGATCGCCCTGACCCGCAGGCCGCGGGGCCCGTACTCCTGCCGGAGGGTGCGGGCGAGTTGCCGCACCGCTGCCGAGATCGCGTTGAACACCGCGAACCGCGGCGACAGCGGGTGCGCCCCCAGCGCGCCGAGCAGGACCAGGTCGGAGGGTCGTCCGGCCCGGGCGGCGGCGAGCAGCGGGTCGGCGAACGCCTGGGTGGCGTGCAGCACGCCGCGCAGGTTGACGTCGATCATCTCCGCCCAGTCGGCCGGGACGCCGTCCTCGAACGCCGACCCGGTCACCACACCGCTCGCGACCACGAGCAGGTCGACCCCGCCGTAGCGCTCCTGCGCGACCGCCCTGGCTTCGTCGACCTCGAGTTGCGAGGACGGGTCCGCGGCCACCCAGGTGACCCGCTGGCCGAGTCCCGGTTCCCGCTGCAGGGCGTCGAGCCGTTCGGCGTCGCGGTCGATCATCAGCACCTCGGCCCCGGCCGCGGCGAGCGCCCGGCACACCGCGCTGCCGATCCGCCCGGTCGCGCCGAGCACCACGGCGACCCTGCCGTCGAGGCTCCCGCGCACCTCGCTCACCGCGCACCGGCCCGGGCTGCGAACGGGGCGAGGCGGGCGGTGTAGAGCGCGACCAGGCTGCGCCGGTTCGACGGGTCGGCGGCCTCGGGGCTCGGGTCGACCACGCGGTCGCCCTCCAGGTAGCTGCCGGTCGGCGCATCGGCGGTGGCGGCATGGAGGACGCGCGCACCGCCGTGGCTCGGCGGCGCGCCGGCCGGCCCGTTCATCGCCGCGCTCAGGCCGGTGGCATTGAGACCGGGGCACAGTGCGACCACGGTCGCGCCGGGGCCGAGTTCGTCGGCGAGCAGGACGGACCAGGTGACCATCGCGAGCTTCGCCCGGCAGTACGCGGCCAGCGGCGAGTAGCCCTCGGAGAGGTCCGGGTCGGAGGCGTCGAACCGCCCGAGGCGATGGGCCGACGAGCCGACGTTGACGATCCGGGCGCCGTCGGCCAGGACCGGGACGAGCAGCCGGGTGAGCAGCGCCGGCGCGAGCGCGTTCACCTGCAGCGTGCGCTCGAAGCCGTCGGCGGTGAGGATCCGCCGGGCGGCACCGGGGACGCCGGCATTGTTGACCAGCAGGTCGATCCGCTCGCCGAGCTCCCGCACCTCGCCGGCGACCGCGACGACCTCGTCCAGCAGGGTGAAGTCGGCGGTCAGGTAGGTGAGGCGGGCGGCTCCCGCCGCCCTGATCCCTTCCAGCACGCCGGTCACCGCGCCGGCCGCCTCCGGCCCGAGCAGCACGAGGTGGTCGACCCGGCCGGCGAGGCCACGGGCGGTGGCCTCCCCGATCCCGCTGGTGGCGCCGGTGAGGACCGCGGTGCGCAGCCGCGGCGCTGCGGGCCGGTTCACAGCAGGTACCCGCCGGTCACCTGGAGGTCCTGCCCGGTGATCCAGCCGGCCTCCGGTGAGAGCAGGAAGGCGATCACCTTGCCGATGTCCTCGGGCTCGCCGATCCGGCCCAGCGCGGTCCGGGCGGCGAGCGGTTCGATCAGCTCCGGGAAGCGGGCGAAGGCGTCCCCGCCGAGGCGGGTCCGGGTGGGGCCGGGAGCGATCGTGTTCACCCGGATCCCCCGGGGACTGAGCTCCCTGGCCAGGAAGCGGGACGCGACGACCAGCCCTGCCTTCATCGCCGCGTAGGCGGAATAGCCGGGTTCGGTGTCCCCCGGCCGGATGCTGCTGCTGCCGGTGTTGACGATCGACGCGCCGTCCTCGAGCAGGGGCAGCAGCGCCTGGGTCAGGAAGTAGGGCCCCTTGAACAGCACCCGGTGGTACTGGTCGAAGCTCTCCTGGGTGATCTCTGCGAAGGCCACGCCACCCCCGAAGCCGGCATTGTTGACAAGCCCGCGCAGCGAGCCGGCCTGCCAGGTCTCGGCCAGCACCCGCCTCAGCTCGGCCACGAACCCGTCGAAGGCGTCCACGCGTCCGACATCGAGCGGAAGCGCGACAGCCGTCCCGCCTTCCTGCCTGATCGTCGCGACCGCCTCGTCGGCACCCGCACGGTGGGCGGGGTAGGTGAGGACGACGCCCATCCCCTTGCGGGCGACCTCGACGGCGGCGCTCTGGCCGATTCCTGCGCTTGCGCCGGTGATGAGTGCGATCCCGGCGCCGTTGGTGTCTGTGGTGTTCACCGCTCCAGCGAATCATGGGGGGCGCTCTCCGGAGTAGGTCGATCGCGCCGCGTCCTTGCCTGATCCTCTCGTTCTCGCCACGATCCGATAGTCAACCGGACGCCACCGTGGTTCAATCACGGCATGCCGATGGACGAGCTCCGCACCCTGATCGCGCGGCACGCCGGGCGCGGTACGACGACGACCGCGATTCCCGGCGTCCTCCTCTCCCGGGTCGAGGGAGCCGATCCACCCGAGGAGTCCACCACCGGCACCATCCTTGCGATAGTCGCGCAGGGCTCGAAGCGGCTGGCCGTCGGGGGCTCGGTTCACGACTACGGCGCCGGCCAGTACCTGGTGGCCTCCGTCGACCTCCCGGTCAGCGGGCAGTTCACCGACGCCTCCGCCGACCACCCGGCGCTGGGTTTCGGCCTCAGCCTGCGACCGGAGGTGGTCGCGGAGCTGATGCTCGGCACGGCGGCGGCCGGGTTCGCCCGCCCGCACCGCGGCGCCGCCTCCCCGCCCGCGATCACCGTCGGCCGCGCCTCGCCAGAGCTGCTCGACGCCGCTGTCAGGATGCTGCGGCTGCTCGACCGTCCGCGGGACATCCCCGTCCTCGCCCCGATGGTCGAGCGCGAGCTGCACTGGTTGCTGATGACTGGCGAGAACGGCGCCACCGTCCGGCAACTCGGGCTGGCCGACAGCGGCCTGAACCGGGTGCGGCACGCCGTCGCCTGGATCCGGGACCGGTTCGACCAGCCGATCCGGGTCGACGAGCTCGCCCAGCTCACCCGGATGAGCCTGTCGACCTTCCACCGCAACTTCCTCGCCGTCACGGCGATGAGCCCGATCCAGTACCAGAAGCTGCTCCGGCTTCAGGAGGCGAGGATCCGGCTGCTGGCCTCACCGGGCGACGTCACAACGGTCGCGTACGCGGTCGGCTACGAGAGCGCTTCGCAGTTCAGCCGGGAGTACCGCCGCCAGTTCGGCGCACCGCCCAGCCGGGACGCCGCTGAGCTCCGGGCGGCGCTGGCCGGCGCCGCCGGCCTCAGCCGAGCTCCCAGCTGACCTCGGACGGGTCGAGGTCGGGGCGCCAGCCGAGCCAGACCGGCTGCCGGAGGCGTCCCGGTCCGGTCACCTCGGCGTAGGCGACCTCGCCCACCAGCGCCGGTTCCACCCAGCGGGCGTCGCGGGCGTCAGCGCCGGGGACGTCGACCAGCGGGCAGTCTGGCCGGGCGAGCGGAGCCAGCAGCCGCTCGGCCTCGGCCAGGCTGTCGGCGCTGAAGCCCGACCCGGCCCGGCCGACGTAGCGCAGCCCGTGCGGGCCGGGGATCCCGAGCAGCAGCGAGCCGACCGTGCCGCCCCGGTTGCCCTTGCCCGGGCGCCAGCCGCCGATCACCACCGACTGGGTGCGGCGGTGCTTGAGCTTCAGCCAGGTGCCGGCGCGCCGCCCCGGCAGGTACACCGAGCCGCTGCGCTTGGCCACCACCCCCTCCAGGTCGAGGGCACGGCTGGTTTCCAGGGCGGCGGCGAGGTCGCCCTGGAACACCGGCGGCACCTGTACCCGAGAACCCAGGCGCGGCACCACGAGTTCCTCCAGCACCCTGCGGCGCTCACGGTAGGGCTGCCGCAGCAGCGAGCGACCGTCCAGGGCGAGCAGGTCGAACAGCATCAGCTGGACGGGGTAGCGCCGCGCCGCCGCCGCGACGTCCGCCGGCGAGACCAGGTTGATCCGCGGCTGCAGCAGTTCGAACCGCGGCACCCCGGAGGGATCGGTCACGACGATCTCGCCGTCCAGCACCGCCTCCCGGCAGTCCAGCGCGAGCAGGTCGTCGTGCAGCTCGGGGTAGGTGGCGGTGTCGTCGCGACCTCGACGGCTGAGCAGGCGGATCGCGCCGTCGGCCAAGTAGGCGACCGTCCGCACCCCGTCCCACTTCATCTCGAACGCCCAGTCGTCACCGGCGAGGTCGGCCGGCGTCGCCGGCGTCGCCAGCATCGGCGGGATCGGAGCGGGGAAGCCGGTGCGCGGGTCGAGCCCCGGCGCCGCGTCCTGCCCTGGGGGATGACCGACTGCGACCACCCCGGGCAGCGGCAACGCCATCCGGTGCATCAGCCAGTTCTTCTCGTCGCCGCCGCGACCGCCGGTGTGGATCAGGGCGAACCTCGCCGGCCCGCCCAGGCCGCCGCCGGGGCGTCCGCGCAGGGTCACGATCACCTCCCGGCCGTCCCGCCACTTCTCCAGCTCGTAGGTCCCGGCGTCCCAGATGGTCACCTGGCCGCCGCCGTACTCCCCTGCCGGGATCGTCCCTTCGAATCCGCCGTACTCCAGCGGGTGGTCCTCGGTCTGCACGGCGAGGTGGTTGGCCTTCGGATCGGTCGGCGGCCCCTTCGGCACCGCCCAGCTGACCAGTACGCCGTCCCGTTCGAGCCGGAAGTCGTAGTGCAGCCGGCGGGCGTGGTGCTCCTGGATCACGAACGAGCGTCCGTCCTGGCCGGCGGCAGGAGCTCCGGCCGGGACCGGCTCCGGGGTGCGCGTCGCGTCGCGCATGCTGCGATAGGCGGTGAGTCGATCGGGGCCGGCGAGCGCTGCCATCGGGTCTCCGGCGGCGATCCGCTCCACCACCTCCTGGAACTCCAGCTGGCGCAGGGCAGGGTCGGCGAGTTCCTCCCAGCGGCGCGGGGCGGCGACGAACGGACGCTCCCGGCCCCGCAGCGAGTACGGCGACACGGTCGTCTTCGCCCCGTTGTTCTGGCTCCAGTCGAGGAACACCTTCCCCGGCCGCTCGGTTCGGCTCATCGCCGCGGTGACCCGGTCGGGGTGCGCCTGCTGCAGCGCCGTCGCCACCTCGCGGGCGAGTTCGCTGGCCTCCGCTGTCGTCCGGGAGCCGTCCAGCCAGGCGTAGAG
>JAVHXR010000232.1:2480-5011 GCA_031119515.1 Propionicimonas sp. | reverse complement strand
CCGGTGAGGTGCCGTACTGCACGGCCATCGGGACGCCGTCGGCGGTCTGCAGGGTCAGGCTGAGGCCAGGGGTGCTGGAGCCAACCTCGATGATCTGGCTGGTGTGGGCGTGGTCGGCGGTGACGAACACCGACGTGTTGCCGTCCTTGCGGGCGAAGTCGAGCGCGACCTTCACGGCCTCGTCCAGGTCGATCGTCTCCCCGATCTGGCCGCACGCGTTGGCGGCGTGGTCCTGCTTGTCGATCGAGGCACCCTCCACCTGCAGGAAGAAGCCCTTCGAACCGCGGTTCCTGGCCTTGAGCAGGTCGATCGCCTTCGAGGTCATCTCCGACAGCGTGGGAGCGCTGCCGTCGCGCCAGGCCTGGTTCACCGTGCAGGTCACGGCCGGCTGCCTGGTGCCGTCGACGACGGCCGGCGTCGGGTTCCAGCGCACCGCCATGTTGGTGTCGTGGAACAGCCCGAGCAGCGGCTTCTTCTGGTCCGCAGCCTTCACGGCCTTCAACTGGGCCTCGGTCGTCACCACCTGGTAGCCCACCTCCCTGGCGCTCTGCAGGACGGTCTTCCCGGTCGACGCGCCCTCCCAGATCACGTCGTTGAAGCTCGCGGCGCCACCGCCGAGCGTGACGTCGGCCCTGGTCCTGACGATCTGCTCGCTGATCGAGCCGAGGCCGCCGTTGGTGACCGCGTCGGCGGGGCACACGCTCGAACCGGTGTCGTCGGGTCCGTAGCAGCGGCGGGTGGAGACGTGCGAGGCCTGGACGGCCGGGGTCGCGTCCTGAAGCTCCGCTGTGGAGACGTTGCCGGTGCGCAGGCCGTTGGCCCTGGCGAGTTCGAGCAGGGTGGTCTTCGGGTCGCCATGGATGTCGACCGAGATCGCGCCGTCGTAGCTCTTGGTCCCGGTCGACCATGCGGTCCCGGTGGCGGCGGAGTCGGGATCGTAGTCGGGCTTGCCGGCGTTGGCGGTCCCGTCGGGATACAGCGAGTAGGTGGTGTACTGCCCTGTGAGCGGCAGCGCGTCGATCCCTGGCAGCCGTCCGGCCGCCCCGTAGGCGTAGTTGCGGGCGATCGTGATCTCGGAGTCGCCCATGCCGTCGCCGATCAGCAGGATGACGTTGCGTGCCTTGCCGCCCTCGACGGCGCGGCGGACCTCTGTGGTGCGGTCGGACGTGTTGCGGGCGGCACCGCCGGTCGCGGTCAGGTCCTTGACGGTGGCGGGCGAGGCGACGGCGACGGCGCCGCCGAGCAGCGCTACCGACGACGCCGCGACGAGCGGGAGCCGCCAGGCGCGACGGGGGATTCCGGACATGTTGGTCCTCTCAGGTGGGGTGACTGCGCACCTGACTGAACCAGCGCCCGGCGAACGCCCGGCGACGAGCGGTTGAGGAGTCGGCGAGGATCTGGTGTCGCTTGGGTGGCGCACCCGGTGCGCGACCCACTCGCCAGAGGTCTCGGGCTTCGCGCACGTCCGGGATTGATCCTGCGAACGGCGGGGCCGGCGTCCGGCTCAGCGCGTGATGGCGCGGGGTGGCCGGGGCCGGAAGCGGCCCAGGTGGACCTCCCCGGTCTGTGCCGCGGTGAATACGCGGGTCTCGCCGCCGGAGAGGTGGAGGTGCTGCACCAGCGTCGTCAGCTGGGCGACCTGGGCGTGCATCGCCTCGAGTTCGGACTCCAGCGCCAGGATCCGCCGGATCCCTTCGAGGTTGATCCCCTCCACCTGCGAGAGGTGCTGGATGTGGCGCAGCCGGGCGATGTCGCGCAGCGAGTAGCGGCGGCCACGGCCACGCGTGCGGCCCGGCACCACCAGCCCGAGGCGGTCGTAGCCGCGCAGGGTTTGGGGGTGCATCTCGGCCAGCTGGGCGGCGACCGAGATGACGAACACGGCGGCGTCCGGGTCGATCCGGTCCGGCAGCCCGCCCTGGCCGGTCATCCCGCGTCCCCGAACAGCTTCGCCCTGGGGTCGCCGGTGCCGGCCAGGCCGGCGTAGGCGCGCAGCGCGTCCGTGGCCTCCGGGGTGAGCGACCTCGGCACCTGGACGTCGACGGTCACCAGCAGGTCGCCAGTCTCGCCGCGGGCGCTCGGGGCGCCCTTGCCGTGCACCCGGAAAGTGCGTCCGCTGGGCGTCCCTGCGGGAACCCGCAGCCTCACTTTCGCCCCGTTCAGAGTGGGGACGTCGATCTCGGCGCCGAGCGCCGCCTCGGCGAAGGTCACCGGGACGGTCACCGTGAGCTGGTTGCCCTTGCGGCCGAACACCGGGTGCGGCCGGACGTGCACCGTGACGTAGAGGTCGCCTGCGGCCCCCGAGTTCTCACCGGGCCCGCCCTTGCCGGTCAGCCGGATCCGCTGGCCGTCCTGGACGCCCGCGGGGATCCGGACCTGCATGGTGCGGGACGACTGGCCGCGACCGCTGCCGCCGCACACCGGGCACGGATCCTCGATCACCAGGCCGCGGCCGTGGCACTCCCGGCAGGGCTCGCTGATCGAGAACATCCCACCCGAGGTCGAGGTCTGCATCCCGCTGCCCTGGCAGGCAC
>JAVHXR010000232.1:0-2470 GCA_031119515.1 Propionicimonas sp. | reverse complement strand
GTTCCCGCCTTCGCGCCGGTGCCCCGACAGGCGTCGCAGGCGGCCTCGGAGATCGTCTGCATGCTCACCGTGGTGCCCTCGACGGCCTGGACGAAGTCGATCGTCGCCTCGCCCTCGATGTCGCTGCCCCGGCGCGGGCCGCGCGCGGTGGGCGTCCGGCGGTTCCCGCTGAAGAGCCCGCCGAACAGGTCGCCGAGGTTGGCCTCGCCGGCATTGCGGAACAGGTCGTCCACCGACGGCCCGGCCGCCCCGCCGCGGGGGAACTTGAACCCGAGCCCGAACAGGCTGCGGGCCTCGTCGTACTCCTTGCGCTTGGCGGGGTCGGACAGGATGTCGTTGGCCTCGGTGACCTCCTTGAACCGGCGCTCCGCCTCCGGATCGTGCTGGTTGGCGTCCGGGTGGTTCTCCCTGGCCAGCTTGCGGAACGCCTTCTTGATCTCCTCGGGCTTGGCGTCGGAGGAGACGCCGAGGACCTTGTAGTAGTCCTTCTCGAGCCAGTCCTTGGTACTCATCGCGCCTCCTTTCGTTCCTCGGTCAGCTCGGATCGGCGACCGCGACCCTCGCGGGTCGCAGCACCCGTTCGTTCAGCTTGACACCCTTCTGCATCACGGCCGAGATCGTCGTCTCCGTGATCTCGTCCTCGCCGGTGTACGGCATGTGCATCAGGGCCTCGTGGAGCTGCGGGTCGAACGGCTCGCCCACCTCCCCGAAGACCTCGAGACCGTACTTGCCCGAGATCTTCTCGAGTTCGTCGGCGACCAGCTTGAAGCCGCCGACCAGCTCCTCGTGTTCGCGGGCCGCCTCGACGCTGTCCAGCACCGGCAGCAGGTCGAGGACGACAGCCTCGATCCCGCCGGTGCGGGCCAGGCCGCGGTCACGGTCGACCCGCTTCTTGTAGTTGGCGTACTCGGCCTGGAGCCGCTGCAGGTCCGCGGTGCGCTCGGCGACGAGTTCCTCCAGTTCGGAGACCTTGGCTCCGAGGACCGGGTCCTGGCCGGCCGGCGCGTTGCCGCCCTGCGCGTCCGGGCCGTTGCCGTCCCGGCGCTTCCCGGTGACCGGGTCGATCCGTCGCTTGTCGCGGACGGTGGGACCGGGCTGGTCGGCCCGGTCCCCCTCGGCTGCGGCGGCGTCCCCGGCCGCGGAGGTCTCGGGGACCTCCTCCGGCTCGGGTGCGTTCGTCGGTTCGCTCACTTGGTGTCCTTGCCGTCCTCGTCCACGATCTCGGCGTCCACGACGTCGTCATCGGCCGGGGGCTGCGTCCACTGCTGCTCGTCGGCCGCCGGGCCCGCCTCGGACTGCTGGGCGGCCTGGGCGGCGGCGTACATCGCCTGGCCCATGGTCGACGCCTTGGTGTTGAGGTCGTCCATCGCGGCCTTGACCGCGTCGTTGTCCTCGCCCTTCAGGGCTTCCTTGAGCTTGTCCAGCGCCTCGACGACCGGCGCCTTCACGTCGTCGCCGAGGGCCTCGGCGTTGTCGGCCAGCAGCTTCTCGGTGCGGAACGCGAGGGCGTCCGCCTCGTTGCGCATCTCGACGGCCTCGCGACGCTTGCGGTCCTCCTCGGCGTGCGCCTCGGCCTCCTGGACCATCCGGTTGATGTCGTCCTTGCCGAGGGCGGAACCACCGGTCACGGTCATCGACTGTTCCTTGGACGTCGCCAGGTCCTTGGCGTGGACGTGGACGATGCCGTTGGCGTCGATGTCGAAGGTGACCTCGACCTGGGGCACGCCGCGCGGGGCGGGCATCAGGCCGGTCAGCTCGAAGTTGCCGAGGCTCTTGTTGTCCCGGGCGAAGTCACGCTCGCCCTGGTAGACCTGGATCATCACCGAGGGCTGGTTGTCCTCCGCGGTGGTGAACACCTCGCTCCGCTTGGTCGGGATGGTGGTGTTCCGCTCGATGATCTTCGTCATCACGCCACCCTTGGTCTCGATGCCGAGCGACAGCGGGGTCACGTCCAGCAGCAGGACGTCCTTCACCTCGCCCTTCAGCACGCCGGCCTGCAGGGACGCGCCCAGGGCCACGACCTCGTCGGGGTTGACGCCCTTGTTGGGCTCCTTGCCGCCGGTCAACTCCTTGACCAGGTCGACCACGGCCGGCATCCGCGTGGAGCCGCCGACCAGGATGACGTGGTCGATCTTGGAGACCGAGGTGTTCGCGTCCTTGATCACCGCGTTGAACGGGGCACGGCAGCGGTCGAGCAGGTCCTGCGTCATCCGCTGAAACTCGGCCCGGGTGAGACGCTCGTCCAGGTGCAGCGGGCCCTCGGCGCCGGCGGTGATGTAGGGCAGGTTGATCGAGGTCTCCTGGGTGGCCGACAGCTCGATCTTGGCGCGTTCCGCGGCCTCCTGCAGCCGCTGGCGGGCCATCTTGTCCTTGCTCAGGTCGACACCGTAGGCGTTCTTGAACTGGGTCACCAGCCAGTCGACGATCCGCTGGTCCCAGTCGTCGCCGCCCAGCCGGTTGTCGCCCTTGG
>JAVHXR010000231.1:3130-5016 GCA_031119515.1 Propionicimonas sp. | reverse complement strand
CCGGCTTGCCCTCCTCGCGAGCGGTGAGCTCGGCGATGTGGCGCTCCTTCTCCAGGATGTCGGCCGGCACCTCGTCGCGGGTGACCCACTGCGGGGACATCGCGGCGATCTGGTGGGCGATGCCTCGGATGAAGGCGGCGTCCGGCTCACCGGCGTACTCGATCATCACGCCGACCTGCGGGGGCAGGTCCTGCGACCGCTTGTGCAGGTAGATGTCGACCGGGCCGGCGAAGGTCGCCGAGTTGGCCAGTTCGAGCTTCTCGCCGATCCTGGCGGCGAGCTCGCTGACGGCCTCCTCGACGGTCTTGCCGGACGGCAGCGCCACGGCGCTGGCGGCCGCGACCCCGTCCGCACCGGCGGCGTCCACCGCGGTCGCGATGCTCTCGGCGATCTCGGCGCCGAGCTGGATGACGGTGTTGCCGGCCGAGGCGACGAGGCCGTTGGAGGCCTCGCGGTCGGAGCGCTTGGCCATCTTGGCCTGGCCCGAGACCCGCAGGATCTCGGTCGCGGCCTCGAAGTCGCCGTCGGCCTCTGTGAGGGCCTTCTTGGCGTCCATCATGCCGGCGCCGGTCAGGTCCCGGAGCTTCTTCACATCAGCAGCAGTGATTGCCATGTCTGTTGTCGTAGTCCTCTTGGCTCAGTGGTGGGTGGAGTTACTTGGCCTCGGCGTCGGCCTCGGCGACCGCCTCGGCCTCGACCTCAGCGGCCTCCTCGGCCACGACCTCGGCGACGTCGGTGGCGATCTGCTCGCCGGCAGCCTCGACCTCGGTCGGCTCGGCGACCTCGACGGCGGCCTCAACCTCGGTCGGCTCGGCCACCTCGACGGCGGCCTCGGCCGGCTCGGCGACCTCGACGGCGGCCTCGGCTGCCGGGGCGGCCTCGGCACCGGCCAGCAGGTCACGCTCCCAGTCGGGCATCGGCTCGGCCTCTTCGCCGCTGGAGGCGGCGGCGGAGCGGGACAGCAGGCCCTCGGCGACAGCGTCGGCCACGACGCGGGTGAGCAGCGCGACCGAGCGGATCGCGTCGTCGTTGCCCGGGATGGCGAAGTCGACCTCGTCGGGGTCGCAGTTGGTGTCCAGGATGCCGATGATCGGGATCCGCAGCTTGCGGGCCTCGTCGATCGCCAGGTGCTCCTTCTTGGTGTCGACCACCCAGATCGCCTGCGGCAGCTTGGCCATGTCCCGGATGCCGCCAAGGGTCTTGGCGAGCTTCTCCTTCTTGCGCTTCTGCTGCAGCAGTTCCTTCTTGGTCAGGCCGGAGGCGGCGACATCGTCGAAGTTGATGCCCTCGAGCTCCTTCATCTTGCCGATCCGCTTGGAGATCGTGCCGAAGTTGGTGAGCATGCCACCCAGCCAGCGCTGGTTGACGTACGGCATCCCGACACGGGTCGCCTGCTCGGCGATGGCTTCCTGGGCCTGCTTCTTGGTGCCGATGAAGAGGACCTGCCCGCCCTTGGCGACGGTCTCCTTGACGAAGGCGTAGGCCTGGTCGATGTAGGACAGCGACTGCTGCAGGTCGATGATGTAGATGCCGTTGCGCTCGGCGAAGATGAATCGCTTCATCTTCGGGTTCCAGCGGCGGGTCTGGTGTCCGAAGTGGACGCCGCTGTCGAGCAGCTGGCGCGTGGTGACGACGGCCATGGCCGTTCCTTTCTGCGCGGGACAGGACGTGCCGTCCCGCTTTGGGTTGCCGGGGCCGAACTCTTCGACCCCCCTGATGCAGTCGCCTACTGACCACCCTGGTGTGGGACCTCGGGGTTCGGCCCGCCTCGCGGCGGAGAGACTGCATGCGAAGTCGGCCCGGATCTGCCGGGTCGCTGGGGTGAGTCTACGCGCTGGCGCCGCCCGGGCGCCAACCGGGGCGGACCGGTCGACCGCCGTTGTCCA
>JAVHXR010000231.1:2506-3120 GCA_031119515.1 Propionicimonas sp. | reverse complement strand
GGCCGGCTCGTCATCCACAGCCGCGCCACGGATCTGACCCACCGCAGGCTGGGCGAACAAGGATCTGGACGTGACGACGATGCTCCTTCGCCGGAGGATGCCGACACTCCTGGCCCTGGCGCTGGTGTGCTGGCTCGCGACCGCGCCACCGGCCGCGGCGGTCGGGGTCCGGCCGGTTGACGGCCCGGTGGCCCGCGGCTTCGACCCTCCGCGGCTGCCCTGGCTCCGCGGCCACCGCGGGGTCGACCTCAGGGCCTCGCCCGGCACGCCGGTGCGCGCGGCGGCCTCCGGGAGGGTCGGTTTCGCCGGAGTGGTCGCCGGCAAGCCGGTGGTGACCGTGGTCCACGGTGCCCTGCGGACCACCTACGAGCCGGTCCGGGCGCTGGTGCGGGCGGGTCAGGTGGTGGCCGCCGGCGAGGTGATCGGGCGGCTCGTCGCGGGGCACGGCTGCGGCGCCGACCAGTGCCTGCACTGGGGGCTCCGTCGCGGCGACACCTACCTCGATCCGCTCTTTCACGGCGCGATCGAGGCCACCGAGGAGGCCGTGGTGAACGCGCTGCTGGCGGCCGAGACGATGACCGGCCGCGACGGGATCACCGCGCACGCCCTGGACC
>JAVHXR010000231.1:0-2496 GCA_031119515.1 Propionicimonas sp. | reverse complement strand
CCGGGCCGGAACCGGGTCGCCGCCGTGAGCTGGTCAGGCCCGGGGATGGGCCTGCTGGAAGGCGGCCCGCAACCGTTCGCTGGAGACGTGGGTGTAGAGCTGCGTGGTAGCCAGCGAGGAGTGGCCCAGTACCTCCTGCACCGAACGCAGGTCGGCACCGCCCTCGAGCAGGTGGGTCGCCATCGCGTGCCGGAGGCCGTGGGGTCCGAGATCCGCCGCTTCGGGCACCGCCTGGAGCGACCGGTGGACCAGCCGCCGAACCACCCGGGGGTCGATCCGTGCCCCCCGGTCGCCGACGAAGACCGCCGCCCCGGCGTCCCGGGCCAGCCGGGAACGCACCGATAGCCAGGCCGCCAGAGCCCGCAGCGCGGGCCGTCCCAGCGGGATGGTCCGCTCCTTGCCGCCCTTGCCGAACACCCGCACCAGGCCGCGCGCGTGGTCGAGGTCGGTCAGGTCGAGGCCACAGAGCTCGGACACCCGCATCCCGCTGGCGTACAGCACCTCGAGGATCGCCAGGTCGCGCTGCGCGATCGCGCGGCCGTCCGGGTCGTCGGAGGGGTCGGTGGCGTCGGCGATCGCCGCGAGACGCTCGAGCACCGCGCGCACCTTGTCCACCTCGAGCGTGGGCGGCAGCCGGCGGTCGACCTTGGGCGACCGGAGTCCGGCAGCGGGGTCTGAGGGCAGTCTCCCGGTGTGCCGCGCCCAGCCGAAGAACGTGCGCACGGCGGCCGCGCGGCGCTGCAGGGTGCCGCGTCCGGCACCGCCCGCCTGTTGCCAGGCGAGCCAGCGGCGCAGTTCGGTCAGGTCGATCGCCACCGGGTCGCTCTCGCCCACCCGGTTGAGGTGCCCGAACAGGTTCGACAGGTCCCCGGTGTACGCGCGGACGGTGTGGGGCGACAGGTTCCGCTCGGAGGCGAGGTGCCGCCGGAAGGCGGCCAGCAACTCCGCCTGGGCGGGCGTCAGCCCGGCCCCGGGCGGCTCTGCCTGCCCGTCGGCCAGCTCCGTACCCGGCACCTCCACTCCCCCAGCGTCGGCCGCCGCGGCCATCACGGCAAGCCGCCACGCGCACGGCCGGGCGGCGTCGGTGGCCGCTCGGGCGGCTCGTTAGGATGAGCCCGCGATCGGAACGAGCGAGGAGTGGGCAGGAATGGACGTCAAGGAACTGATGGCGGGCGGGAGCATCCTGCCCGTCACGCGCTGGGGCACGCCGGTGATGCACGCCCCGACGCGACGGGTCGAGGCCTTCGACGACGATCTGCGCACCCTCGTCCGCGACATGTTCGCCACCATGGCGGCGGCCCGCGGGGTCGGGCTGGCGGCGACCCAGGTCGGGGTGGACCTCGCTGTCTTCGTCTACGACTGCCCCGACGCCGACGACACCTACCACCAGGGCGTGATCTGCAACCCGGTGGTGACACTTCCCGAGGGCGACGCCCGGCATCTGGTCGCGGACGACGAGGGTTGCCTGTCGCTGCCCGGCGGGTACCAGCCGCTGGCACGGCCGGACTTCGCGGTCTGCACCGGGGTGGACGCCGACGGCGACCCGGTCACCGTGGAGGGCACCGGGACCCTCGCCCGCTGCCTGCAGCACGAGACCGACCACCTCAACGGGATCGTCTTCGGCGACCGGCTCTCGGGCCGGGTGCGCCGCAAGCTCAACGCGCAGGCGGAGGAACTCGCCCATCTCTACCCCGAGGACTGGCCGGTCACGCCCAAGCGCCGCTCGGCCGACGAGGACTGAGCGTCAGCGTCGGCCGGCGGCGAGCGCGTAGCAGGCGATCGCGCTGGTGGCGGCGACGTTCAGGGAGTCGATTCCCGCCCGCATCGGGATGGTGACCACCTCGTCGGCGGCTTCGAGCCACAGCGGCGACAGCCCGTGGCCCTCGCTGCCGAGCAGGATCGCGAGCCGGTCGGTGTCCCCCAGCCCGGCTACGAAGCTGTCGAGGCTGGACGCACCCTCGGCCAACGCGAGCGCAACGACGGTGAAACCGGCCGCCCGAATCCGCTCGACGGCTCCGCGGTGGTCGTCCAGCCGTGCCCAGGGCAGCGAGAAGACCGCCCCCATCGACACCTTGACGCTTCGCCGGTAGAGCGGGTCGGCACAGCGTGGGCTGATCAACAGGCCATCCCACCCCAGCCCGGCGGCGTTGCGGATGATCGCGCCGACGTTGGTGTGGTCGACCAGGTCCTCCAGGACGACCAGCCGGTTCCCGGCCACCAGCACCTCGTCGACCGAGTACCTGTCGTGGCGGTGCATCGAGGCGAGGGCTCCGCGGTGGACGTGAAACCCGGTCACGCCCTCTGCGACCGCCTCACTGACGACGTAGACCGGCGCGTCCGACGGCTCGACGAGGTCGCCCAGATCGGCCAGCCAGCGCTCCGCCAGCAGGAAGGAGCGGGGACGGTAGCCGGCCTCCAGGGCCCGGCGGATCACCTTGGTCCCCTCGGCGATGAACAACCCGTGCTCGGTCTCGATCAACCGCCGCAGGCTCGCCT
>JAVHXR010000230.1 GCA_031119515.1 Propionicimonas sp. | reverse complement strand
CGGCGGGACGGGCGTCTCAGCCTGGGTCGGGTAAGGCTGCTCCGCGGGGGCGCCGTAGGACGGCGGGGCGGGCGTGCCGGCTGGCGGATAGGGCTGCTGCGCAGGCTGGCCGTAGGCCGGCGGCTGGCCGTAGGGCGCCTGAGCCGGCGGGTACTGCGGCGCCGGGAACTGCGCCTGCGGCACCGGGGCCGGCTCCGGGAACTGCCCCGGCGGCGGCGCGAGCGGGTTCGACTGCTGGTAGGCCTGCGGGTTGGGCAGGCCACCGGCCGCCGCGGCGCCGGCCTCGAGCTGGGCATTGGTGGGCTCGGACGGCGTCCGCGGCGCGTCCCCGCGATCGCTGATCTCCCCGAAGTTCACCTGCGGCGCCTGCCGCACGGCCTGGTCGTTCACCTCGAAATAGGTCGCCTTCTCGAACTTGAACATGTTCGCCACGAAGTTCGACGGGAAGGACTCGACCTGGGTGTTGTAGTTGCGCACATTCGCGTTGTAGAAACGCCGGCCCGCGGCGATCCGGTCCTCGGTGGCGGACAGCTCACGCTGCAGCTCGAGGAAGTTCACGTTGCTCTTCAGCTCGGGATAGGCCTCCACGCTGACCACCAACTGGCGGACCGCGGCGGACAGCTGCTCCTCCACCTGGGCCCGCTGCTCGCTCGGCACGCCACCGGTGGCCTGGGCGAGCTGGGCGGCCTGGCTGCGCAGCGCGACGACCTGCTCGAGGGTGTTGCGCTCGTGGGCGGCGAAAGCGCGCACCGTCTCGACGAGGTTCGGGATCAGGTCATAACGACGATTGAGCTCGACATCGATCTGCCGCCACGACTCCTGAATCTGGTTGCGGGAGCGGACGAAGCCGTTGTACAGCGAGACCGCGTATCCACCGATGGCCAGGACGATCAGCAGCAGGATGAGGAAAAACCACATGTGGTGCTTCTTTCGCTCGCGTAAATGCTGGGCAGAGGTCAGCCTAACGGCTGGGAGGGCGAAAGCGGCAGGCGTGCTGCCGCGGGACTTTCGGGCCAGCTCAGGCGAGTCCGAGGTCCTCCAACCCGATCGCGAACCGGTACCGAAGACCCGCCGCCTCCACCACTTCCCGCGCCCCGGTGGCGCGGTCGACGATCACCGCGACCCCCACCACCTCGGCGCCGGCGTCGCGGACGGCCTCGACGGCAGCCATCACCGAGCCACCCGTGGTCGAGGTGTCCTCCACCACGAGGACGCGCCTGCCGGCCACCCCGGTGCCCTCGATGCGGCGCTGCAGCCCGTGGGCCTTGGACTCCTTGCGGACGACGAACGCGTCCAGCCGCCCACCGCCGCGGGCGGCGTCGTGCAGCATGGCGACAGCCACCGGGTCGGCCCCCAGGGTGAGCCCGCCCACGGCGTCGAACTCCCAGTCTGCGACCAGGTCGCGCATCACCGACCCGACCAGCGGCGCGGCCACGCCGTCCAGCGTCACCCGGCGGAGGTCGACGTAGTAGTCGGCCTCCTTCCCCGAGGCGAGGGTGACCCGTCCGTGGATCACGGCGAGGTCCTTCACGTGCTCGATCAACTGGTCCCGGTCCGTCATGGCCGACACCCTAGGCCACCGTGTCGGCGGACTCGGCCGCTGCCCGGGGCGACGGACGTCCGGGAGGTACCGACCATCCGGTTGGTGACACCCGGCTGATCGGGGGTTTGCCACCGAGAGCGGTGTGACGGGGTTCCGAACCCCGCAGGTCGAATGGGCCTACCGGCAGCCCTTTTCGAGCAACACCGACCGCACCGACGCGCTTGCTCCTGGCTCACCACCCACAACGCGATCCTGACCTTCTCCCGAGCCGCAGTGTCGGCGGCCTCGCGGCCGTGCAGGCGCCTGGCGCCTCCGCGGGGGATGCGTCCCGGCTTCTTCACATCGATATGGAGCAGCGAGCCGGGGTGGTCATGCTCGTAGCGCAGGCCGGTCGTCATCGATGCTCGGATCACCACGCCGGTGATCGGATCCAGTTCGTGCAGGCAGGGCACCCGGTGACGGCGCAGGAAAGGCCGGGCAGCCCGCCTGCCCCGCGGCCCACTGAAGATGCATGAGCGCGGCCCCGGCCCACAACCCGACCTCTGGCCGGGATCACCTCATCCCGTCTAGAGCCCCAGCCTCAGGGCTGCCGCCAACGCCTCCTCGCGCGTCGTCGCCCCGAGCTTGCGGTAGAGGTTCGCGCGGTGGAACTTGACGGTGTTGACCGAGACGAACAGCGCGCTCGCAATCTCCCGGTTCGGGGTGCCGCGCCGTAGCTGCGCCAGCAACTCCCGCTCCCGCCCGGACAGGTCGACGGCACCGGCCCCCTTCGGCAGCGCCGCAGCCAGTTGCCGGGCGAGTTCCAGATGGCGGCGGCAGGCGGCGCCGGGGTGGTCGTGTGCGGCTGCCAGCCGATCCACCTCCTGCGGTTCGGCGAAGGCGAAGGCCAGCGGCAGCGACCCTGACTCGGGCAGCTGGCCGCACACCATCGCCAGGATCTCGGTCGCCAGTGGGAGGTCGCCGGCCCGCAGCACGGTGAGCGTCTCCAGGCTGAGCGCCAGTTCCTTCACCCTGCGGGACAGCCGTTCCAGCTCGACCGGTGCGAGCCGGTGGGGCTCGTCTCCCAGGTAGTGGCGGACCACGGCGGCCGCCGGCCCGGCGCCCGCCCCGTCCGGCCCGCCGGCGGGCCGGCGACGGCCGAGCGCGAGCGGGACCAGCGTGTCGAGGATGGCCGCGATCCCGCCCACCGGGCCGGTGGTGAACTGCCGGCGACGCCAGTCCCGGTTCTCGAGGTGGAGCAGCCACAATTGCTCCAGGGCGCGGTGCCGTCGACCACCGATCAAGGCGATCGCCCGGGTGAGCAGCAGGATCGGCCAGATCGCCGGACGGGAGCTGCGCTGGACGGCGAGGCGGGTGATCCGCTCCGCCTCGTCGAGGTCGCCGGCATCCAGCAGCTCCCACGCCCGGTGGACGGCGACCAGCACCTCGTCCAGCTCGGAGCCCTCCCCCGCCCGGACGGGCAGAACGGCCGCCGCCCGGTCGCCGGGGGCGGTCCGGTCGACGACCGCGGCGACACAGCGCCTGGCTCGCAGCGCGGTGGCACGCCAGTCGTCGGCCAACCCGAACTCGGGCTCGCCCGCCTCCAGCGACTCGATCACGAGATCGGCTGCCCCGGCGGCGTCCGGCAGGCGGTCGAGTTGCACCAGGACCTCGATCATCCCGACCGCCATCGAGCCGACCCGGCCGGGTTCGGCGACCAGCCGGCCGTGGACGTCGGCGGCGAGCTCGATCCAGCGGACGGCACAGGCCCGGGCGGGTCCGAGTTCCCCGGCCTCGCACCACGCCCTGGCCGCGAGCGCCAGCAACCAGAGTCGATCCAGGGGGTCGCCGGCCTGCCGGTCCGCGAGCCGACGGGCGAAGCCGCCGAGTTGGCCGGCTAGCCGGCCGGACGCCGTCCCCGACCGGCGGGCAAGCACCAGCCGCACCAGCTGCAGCCCCGGGTGACGGTCGAAGCGGCCGGGCGGTAGCCGGAGCACCGGCTCCCAGACCGCGAGGTCCCCGGTCGAGAGCGTCTCGCGCAGGGCCGCCCGCACGACTGCCTCGGCGGCGTCGAGGTCACCGACCCGCACGAACGCAACGACGGCGAGGTCGTGGTCACCCGCCTGCCGGGCAGCTCCGGCGAGGCGGCGGAGGTCGAAGCTCGACGCCTCGGGATCCTCCGCCCTCAGCACCACCTGCCGAACGTCCTCGTCCCAGGCGAACACCGGTTCGGTCAGCCGCGGGTGGGCCCGCATCTCACCCAGGCCGAGCACCACCATCCGCTCGGTGTGCTCCCGCGCCCGCTGCCCGCCGGTGAACCCCCTCACCTCGGAGAGAGTGAAACGCGGCGTCACGGCGGTCTGCCGGACGTGCCGCTCGAAGGGCATCGGCTCGTCCTGCCAGGCCCACCAGCGCCGCAGCACCTCGGAGCGGGAAATCGTCCCGGACAGGCACTCCCGCGGGGCCGAGCCGACCGCTGCCGCGGTCAGGCCCGAGTGCCCGCCGGTCGCCCGCCAGAGCGCGTCCGCGGCGCCTTGCGCGGCCGGTTCGCCAAGGCCGTCCAGCAGCGCGGCGACCTCGCCCGGGTCGCCGGAGAGTTCCTCTTGCCGGTTCGTCGTCAGCGGCTGCACGTCAGCCGCCGGCCGGCCGCACGGGTCAAGTGCGTCGGTGGTCTCCATCACGACCCGCAGCAGCGGAAGCCTGCGGTGCACGGCGGCGAGCCCGCCGAAGACATCTGGGGGCAGCCGCTCGTACCCGATCAGGCCGAGGTCGACCCCGCCGCCAAGCGGCCCGATCACGGACTCCAGGACCGGGAAGCCGTCACCGGGGCCGGCGGCGCCGAGCAGTCGCCGGTAGGCCACCGCGGGGACGTCGACCGCCTGCCGCTCGAGGGCGTGCAGGATCTGGGCCAGGACGGCCGGCTGGCTGGGCTGGAGCGGATCGAACTCGACCAGCGCCCGTACCCGGGCGGTTGACGGAGCCATCGCCCACTGCCGGAGCAGCGTGCGCTTGCCCGCGCCAGCCACGCCTTCGAGGATGACAAGGGGAAAGTGCTCGTCGAGTCGCCCGAGCAGCCGTCGCCGCGCGATCTCGATCATGGCACCTCCCCCGGTGCCCATCATGCCCCAGGGCTCGCCCCCGGCCGGCATCGCCCCGCGCACCGCGGGCGGTCAGCGCCGATGACCCCCCGCGGCAGGGAACCCTGAAGGAATGCCTCAGGGAGTCGTCCGGCGCCGGCGAAGCCTCAGCACGAGGCCGCCCGCCACCACCAGCAGCCCCGCAACCAGCGCCAGGGCGACCGGGTCGGACCCGGTGAAGGCGAGGGTGTCGGGGTCGTCGGAGCCGTCGGTGTCGGACTCCACGCCGCCGTCCCCCGGGTCTTCGGTGTCGCCGGGCAGCACGGCTGTCGGCGACGGGGTCGGCGTCGGCTCGGCAGTGGAGGTCGGCGTCGGAGTCGGCTCCGCGGTGGGAGTCGGCGTCGGGGTGGGAGTCGGGGTCGGGTCCGGCG
>JAVHXR010000229.1:4146-5030 GCA_031119515.1 Propionicimonas sp. | reverse complement strand
CGAGCTGGGGACGGTCACCGCCCTGCCACAACCGGGCAACGACCGGCCGCGGGTGTTCCGGTTGCGGGAGAGCCGCGCCCTGATCAACCGGATGGGCTTCAACAACGAGGGCGCCGCGGCCCTGGCCGGCACCCTCGGCGCCGCCGGGGTCGCCCGCGGCAACGGCGCCGCCGGCATCCCGCTGGGGATCTCGATCGGGAAGACGAAGGCGGTGGCGGTCGAGGACGCGATCCAGGACTACCTGGCCAGCCTCGAGGCCGTCGCCCCGCACGCCGACTACGTCGCGATCAACGTCTCCAGCCCCAACACCCCCAACCTGCGCACGCTCCAGGACGGCGGCGCCCTGGCCGCCCTCACCCGTGCCCTGGTCGCCCGGGCCGCAGAACTCTCGGCAGTCCCGGTGCCGATCTTCGTCAAGGTGGCGCCCGACCTCGGCTGGGCGCAGCTGGACGAGGTGGTCGAGGTCTGCGAGGAGGCCGGGATCTCGGGCCTGATCGCGACCAACACCACCCTGGGGCGGGATCGGCTGGCGCCGACGGACCGGGCCAGGGCGGGGGAGCCGGGAGGGTTGTCCGGTGCGCCGCTGACCGCCCGGGCGCTGGCCGTCGTGGCCCACCTGGCGGGCCGGACCACGCTGCCGGTGGTCGGGGCGGGCGGGATCATGACGGCTGACGACGCCGGACGGATGTTCCAGGCGGGCGCCCGCCTCGTCCAGCTCTACACTGGCTTCATCTACCACGGACCGGGGTTGGTCGCGGCGATCAACACCGCGGACACAAGGAGGTAAACCGAGGTGACCGGCTACTGGCGGAGGCTGCGGGAGATCGTGGCCGAGCGCGGACCGTTGTGTATCGGGATCGACCCGCATCCCTCGATGCTCACCG
>JAVHXR010000229.1:0-4136 GCA_031119515.1 Propionicimonas sp. | reverse complement strand
CTCACCGCCTGGGGGCTGACCACCGATGCCGCCGGCGTCGAGAGGTTCGCCAGGTCGCTGGTGGAGGCACTCGGCGAGAAGGTGGCTGTCTTCAAGCCGCAGTCGGCCTTCTTCGAGGCCCACGGCTCGGCCGGGATCCTCGCCCTGGAGAGGGTGCTGGCAGACATCGCCCAGACCGAGGCGCTCAGCATCCTCGACGTCAAGCGCGGCGACATCGGCTCGACCATGTCGGCCTACGCCGAGGCCTACCTCGCCGACGGTGCGCCGCTCGCCGCGGACGCGATCACCGTCTCGCCCTACCTCGGCTTCGGCGCGCTGCAGCCGGCGATCGACCTGGCCCACACCTACGGCCGCGGGCTGTACGTACTCGCTCGGACCTCGAACCCCGAGGGCGGCACGGTGCAGCTCGCCCTCACCGGCGACGGCGAGGGGTCGGTCGTGCAGTCGATCATCGACGCCGCGACGTCGGTCAACCGGGAGTCGCGCCAGCACGCGGTGGGGCTCGTCGTGGGCGGCACGCACGCCTCGCTGGGCTGCGACCTGTCCGACTTCAACGGCTCGATCCTCGTTCCCGGCATCGGGTTCCAGGGCGGACGGATGGAGGACCTGCCGGGACTGTTCGGCGACGCCGTCGACCAGGTCGTCGCCGTGGTCGGCCGTGGCGTGATCGCCGCCGGCCCGGACCGGGAGGCGTTGCGGGCCAAGGTGGACACGCTGCTCGCCTGAGAGGGCGATGAATTCACCGCCCGGGTTGCCGGAATCGCTCCGAAACCCTGCGTACACCCTTGTACCCCGCTAGATTTGCCCCAATAGCTCCTTATTCCTCCGCCGGAGAATCTAGTGACCATTCCACAGCTCACCACCGAGCAACTCGAGGCCGCACGCGCCGCCGCCACCCAGGCCCGCCGGGCACGGGCCGAGCTCAAGGACGGCGTGCGTTCTGGCAAGCTCAGCCTCTCCCAGGCCCTCGAGGCCGCCTCGACCGACGACATCCTCGCCCACGTCAAGGTCGTCGACCTCCTGAAGGCGCTGCCGAGGGTCGGCGAGAAGCGTGCCGCCGTCGTGATGGAGAAGTTCGACATCGCCCCGAATCGCCGGATCCGCGGGCTCGGCCGTCACCAACTGGCCGGGCTGAGGGCGGAGTTCGGTGAGCGGTGACGTCACCGTCATCTCTGGTCCGACAGCCGTTGGCAAGGGCACTGTCGTAGCCGCGCTGCGGGCGCGCCACCCCGAGGTCTGGGTCTCGGTGTCGGCGACGACCCGGCCGGCGCGCCCCGGCGAGGTGGACGGCGTCCACTACCACTTCGTGGACGACGCCAGCTTCGACGCACTGGTGGCCGACGACGGCATGCTGGAGTGGGCCGTCGTCCACGGCGCCGCCCGCTACGGCACTCCTGCCGCACCCGTGCGGGAGGCCGTCGCCGCCGGCAAGCGGGTGATCCTCGAGATCGACCTGCAGGGTGCCCGGCAGGTCTGCCGCCGGTTGCCGGAGGTGCGTTCGGTCTTCATCGCGCCGCCGCAGTGGGAGACGCTGCGGGAGCGGTTGGTGCACCGCGGCACCGAGACCGAGGAGGAGATGGCCCGCCGGCTCGCGACCGCGAGGGACGAGTTGGCCGCCGCCGCCGAGTTCGACCACATCGTCGTGAACGATGATTTGGGGAGAGCGGTGGATGAGTTGGTAGACTTGCTGGGCCTGTGACGGGAGCCTTGGGCTGCCCGCACGAATCTCTCCAGACCAGAAGGCAGACCTTGAGCATTCAGACTCCCGAGGGGATCACCAATCCGCCGATCGACGACCTCCTGACCAAGGTGGACTCGAAGTACCGGCTCGTGCTGTATGCGGCCAAGCGCGCCCGCCAGATCAACGCGTACTACTCCCAGCTCGGTGAGGGCCTGCTGGAGAACGTCGGCCCGCTGGTCGACATCGGGATCCAGGAGAAGCCGCTGTCGATCGCGCTGCGCGAGATCGCCGCGGACGTGCTGGAGTGCACCGAGATCGACCCGGAGGCCGAAGCCGCCGCCCGGGCCGAGGCCGAGGGCGACCCGGACTTCTCGCTGGACCCGTTCGGCACCGACGACCTGGCCTGATCCCGCTGCCATGAGCCGGATCGTGCTCGGGGTGTCGGGCGGCATCGCGGCCTACAAGGCGTGCCTGCTGCTGCGGCTGTTCGCCGAGGCCGGGCACGACGTCGTCGTGGTGCCGACCCGGAATGCCCTCGAGTTCGTGGGCGAGACGACCTGGGCGGCGCTGTCCGGCAACCCCGTCCACACCGGGGTCTTCAGCGACGCCGAACAGGTGCCGCACGTCCGGCTCGGACGCGAGGCGGACCTCGTCGTGGTGGCTCCGGCGACCGCCGACCTGCTCTCCCGCGCCGCCACCGGGCGGGCGGACGACCTGCTCACCAACGTCCTGCTGACCGCCGGCTGCCCCGTGCTCATGGTGCCGGCGATGCACACCGAGATGTGGCTGCACCCCGCCACCCGCGCCAACGTCGCCACCCTGCGCTCGCGCGGGGTGGTCGTGATGGAGCCGGCCGACGGCCGCCTCACCGGGCCGGATTCCGGACCGGGCCGCCTGCCCGAGCCCGAGGACATCGAGCAGCTCGCGCTCGGCCTGCTCGCCGATCCCGGCGTCGCCGCCCGGCTGGCGGCGCGCGACCTCGCCGGCAGGAAGGTGGTGGTGAGCGCCGGCGGCACCAGGGAGGCGCTCGACCCGGTCCGCTACCTCGGCAACTCCTCCTCCGGACGGATGGGTCTGGCGGTCGCGCGGGCCGCAGCTGCCCGTGGCGCCGAGGTGATAGCCGTGACCGCCAACGTCTCGCTCCCGCTGCCGTCCGGGGTCACCGGTGTCCCCGTGGTGTCGACCGCAGACCTGGCCGAGGCGATGTTCGCCCAGGCGGCGGACGCCGACATCGTCGTGATGGCGGCCGCCCCGGCCGACTTCACCCCGAGGACTCCGAGCGCCTCCAAGCTCAAGAAGTCCGGCCAGCACGGCCTGACCGTCGACTTCACCCAGACCACAGATGTCCTGCGGACCCTGGCCGGACGGCGCCCGGACGGGCAGGTGGTCGTCGGCTTCGCCGCCGAGACGGCGGCCGACGGTGAGGACCTGCTGGAGCTCGGCCGGGAGAAGCTGGCCCGCAAGGGCTGCCAGCTGCTCGTCCTGAACGACGTCAGCGGCGGCAAGGTCTTCGGCGCCGCAGCCACCGAGGTCGTGATCCTGTCGGCGGACGGGGTCGTCGCACGGGTCGCCGGCAGCAAGTCAGTGGTGGCGCATGCCATCCTTGATGCCGCACTGAACGCCACCCCTGATGAGAGGAATGCCGAGTGAGCAGGCTGTTCACCTCCGAGTCGGTCACCGAGGGACATCCGGACAAGGTCGCCGACTCGGTCTCCGACCACGTCCTGGATGCGCTGCTGCGCGAGGACCACCGCAGCCGCGTCGCCGTCGAGACGCTCGTCACCACCGGCACCGTTGTCGTCGCCGGCGAGGTGACCACCTCCGGCTACGTCGACATCGCACAGCTCGCCAGGGACCGGATCCTCGAGATCGGCTACGACTCGTCGGAGAAGAGCTTCGACGGCAGGTCCTGCGGCGTCCTGGTCTCGCTCGGCACCCAGTCGCCGGACATCGCCCAGGGCGTCGACCACGCCCTGGAGGAGCGGTCCGAGGGCTCGCACGACACCCTGGACTCCCAGGGTGCCGGCGACCAGGGACTGATGTTCGGGTACGCCTGCACCGACACCGCCACGCTGATGCCGTTGCCGATCGACATCGCCCACCGGCTCGCGGAGCGGCTGGCGGAGATCCGGCACCGCGCCGAACTCGACTTCCTGCTGCCGGACGGCAAGACCCAGGTGACGGTGGAGTACGACGGCGACACCCCCGTCCGGATCGACACCGTGGTGGTGTCCACCCAGCACACCGCCGAGGTGTCGCAGGCGACGATCGGCACCGAGGTGGCGGCGCGGGTGGTCGAGCCGGTCCTGGCCCGCTACGACATCCAGCACGACGGGCTGAACGTGTTCGTCAACCCGACCGGCAAGTTCGTCGTCGGCGGCCCGATGGGCGACGCCGGGGTGACCGGCCGCAAGATCATCGTCGACAGCTACGGCGGCATGGCCCGCCACGGCGG
>JAVHXR010000228.1:2919-5032 GCA_031119515.1 Propionicimonas sp. | reverse complement strand
GACCTCCGGCCGGCTCGATCCCGGTCAGGGTGGGCTCGCCGCGGGTGAGGGTCCCGGTCTTGTCGAACAGCACGGCGTCGACGGTCCGCATGCCCTCCAGGGCGAGGCGGTCCTTGACCAGGACGCCGCCGCGCGCGGCCCGCTCGGTTGCGATCGAGACCACCAGCGGGATCGCCAGCCCGAGGGCGTGCGGGCAGGCGATCACCAGGACCGTGATCGTCCGGACCACGGCCTCGTCCGGGCTGCCGAGGAGGGTCCAGACGACCGCCGTCGCCGCAGCCACCGCGAGCGCGAACCAGAACAGCCAGGCGGCGGCGCGATCGGCGATCCGCTGGGCGCGCGAGCTCGAGTTCTGCGCCTCGGCCACCAGCCGCTGGATGCCCGCGAGGGTGGTGTCCTCGCCGGTGGCGGTGACCTGGATCCGGATGCCGGAGTCGGTGGCCACCGTCCCCGCCGTCACCTGGTCGCCCGGTTCCCGGGTGACGGTCCGGGACTCCCCCGTCACCATCGACTCGTCGAGGTCGGCGCGCCCCTCGAGGATCCGCCCGTCGGCAGGGATGCTGCCCCCGGGACGGACCAGCACGACGTCGCCGACCCTCAGCTGCGACGGTGCCACCTTGACGACGCTATCGCCCTCCACCCGCTCGGCCTCGTCCGGCAGCAGGGCCGCCAACGAGTCCAGGGCCGAGGTGGTCTGGGCGAGCGACCGCATCTCGATCCAGTGGCCGAGCAGCATGATCACGATCAGCAGCGCGAGCTCCCACCAGAACTCCAGTTCGTGGTGGAGCAGGCCGAGGGTCGCTCCCCACGAGGCGACGAACGCCACCGTGATGGCGAGCCCGACCAGCAGCATCATCCCCGGACGGCGGTCGCGGAGCTCCGCCACCGCCCCGGTCAGGAACGGCCGTCCGCCCCACAGGTACATCACCGTTCCGAGCAGCGGCGACACCAGCGCGGAGCCGGGGAACTGCGGCGCCTGGTAGCCGACCAGCATCGCGAACATGTCCGAGAAGGCCACCACCGGCACGGCCAGGACGAGGTTGATCCAGAACAGCCGCCGGAACTGCGCGACGTGGTCGCCATGGCCGGCGTGACCCATGGCGGCGTGACCGGAGTGCGCCATCGCGTCGTGGCCCGGGTCGGCCGCCGGCCCGGCGTGCCCGCCATGGTCGTGGGAGTCGACGGAGTGGTCGTGGACGTGGTCGGCAGCCGCGCGGGTCGCGGTCCCGTGCCCGCCCCGGCTGGCCGGCGGCTGCACCCCCGTCCCTGTCGACCCGCGCTGCCGTTGGCGCGGCCCCGGGCCGACCGTCTCGTGGTCTGCGTGCTGGTGGGCGTCCATCCCGTCCTCGGCTTCCATCGGTGACGATGCGGGTGGCCCGATGGCTCCGTCCACCCCTTCCTGCCGACTCGAACTCTATACCCCCCCTGGGTATTCCCGGACGGCGGCGGCTGCAGCAACGGGACTCCGGCGCACCGGGTCGCCGGGAGGCACGGTCTCCCTGAGCTCCACCCCCGCGGGCGGGTGGGCCAGCAGGTCGCGCAGCCGGCGACCAGCGAGCGCCGCAACGTATCCCGGACCGGCCCCCTGCCCTCTCGCCTCCTGGAGGACGATCCGGCCGGCGCCCAGGCGATCGAGTTCTGCGACCAACCCGTCGATCTCGGCGGCCGAGTGGGTCGTCGGATCCACCGTGACGCGCACCTCGTGGTCGACCCCGCTGGCCAGGACCGCCGCCAGCGATCCGAAGGCCGCCTCCCCGCTGGCGGCGACGCCGGTGATCCGGTGATAGCGGTCGCGTGGTGCCTTGATGTCCAGGCCCACCCAGTCCAGGCTCGGCAGCACCTCGGCCAGGCGTCGAGGGTAGGCGCCCGCGGTGTGCAGGCCCACCCTGAAGCCGAGCCGGCGCACCTGGGCGATCGCCGCCGGCAGCCCGGCCTGCCGGGTCGGCTCGCCGCCGGAGAACACCACCCCGTCCAGCAGCCCCCGCCGGCGCGCCAGGAATCCGGTCACCTCGACCCAGTCGTGGGTGCCGGGAGAACGCGGATCCAGCAGATCGGGGTTGTGGCAGTAGGTGCAGCGCCACGGGCAGCCCTGCAGGTACGCGGTCGCGACCAC
>JAVHXR010000228.1:0-2909 GCA_031119515.1 Propionicimonas sp. | reverse complement strand
GAAGCGCATAGCTTCTCCGGCCGGCGGCGATCAGGAACACGGTGGCGACGAGCCTGCCTGGCCAGTCGCAGCTGGAGAACCGGGTGAACCCCGCGATCGCGAGCCCCTCCGGCTGCCCGCTGCCGGACCCGGCCCGCAGGCTCACGCCCGGACCGGGTCGATCCCGGCCAGGGACGCGCGGAACGGCGTCCGCTCGGCGTACTCGCCCTGCTTGCCGACGTTGAACGAGGAGGTCGGGCGGTGGTAGCCCATCACCCGCGTCCACACCTCGCACGACTGCTCGACGCCACGGGCCGCACAGACCGGGCAGCTGGGCTGCTCCCCGGCCAGGTAGCCGTGCGAGGGGCAGACGGAGAAGGTCGGCGTGACGGTGAGGTACGGCAGCCGGAATCCCGTCAGGGCCCGCCGGACCAGCTCCCGGCAGGCCGCGGCGTCGCCGATCCGCTCGGCGAGGTAGAGGTGGAGGACGGTCCCGCCGGTGTACTTGCGCTGCAGCTCGTCCTGTCGCTCCAGCGCTTCGAACGGGTCGTCGGTGAACCCGACCGGCAGCTGGGAGGAGTTCGTGTAGTACGGGTGCTCCTCGGTCCCGGCCTGCAGGATGCCCGCGAACCGCTTGCGGTCCTCCTTGGCGAACCGGTAGGTGGTCCCCTCGGCGGGGGTCGCCTCGAGGTTGTACATGTGGCCGGTCGCCTCCTGGAACTCGACCATCCTGGCCCGGACGTGGTCGAGCAGCCGGACGGCGAGGGCGTGCCCGCGCGGGTCGGTCAGGTCGAAGCCGTCGGCGGTGAAGTTGCGGATCAGCTCGTTCATGCCGTTCACGCCGATCGTCGAGAAGTGGTTGCGCAGCGTCCCCAGGTAGCGCTTCGTGTACGGGAACAGACCCTCGTCGATGTAGCGCTGGATCACCTTGCGCTTGGTCTCCAGGGAGTCGCGGGCCAGCTCCAGCAGCCGGTCGAGGGCGAGCAGCAGGCCGGGCTCGTCCCCGGCGTGCAGGTAGCCGAGTCGGGCCAGGTTGACGGTGACCACGCCGAGCGAGCCGGTCTGCTCCGCGGAGCCGAACAGGCCATTGCCGCGCTTGAGCAGTTCCCGCAGGTCGAGCTGCAGCCGGCAGCACATCGACCGCACCTGGTTCGGCTTCAGATCGGAGTTCAGGAAGTTCTGGAAGTACGGCAGGCCGTACTTGGCCGTCATCTCGAACAGGGCTTCGGCGTTGGGCGAGTCCCAGTCGAAGTCGGGGGTGATGTTGTAGGTCGGGATCGGGAAGGTGAACACCCGCCCGGACGCGTCCCCGGCCGTCATCACCTCGATGTAGGCGCGGTTGATCATGTCCATCTCGGCCTGCAGGTCGCCGTAGCTGAACGTCATCTCCTCACCGCCGACGATCGGCTCCTCGTCGCGGAGATCCTCGGGGCAGGTCCAGTCGAAGGTCAGGTTGGTGAACGGCGTCTGGGTGCCCCAGCGGGACGGCACGTTCAGGTTGTAGACCAGCTCCTGGATCGCCTGGCGGACGTCCTCGTACGACAGCCCGTCCTTGCGGATGAACGGTGCGAGGTAGGTGTCGAACGAGCTGAACGCCTGCGCGCCGGCCCACTCGTTCTGCAGGCAGCCGAGGAAGTTCACGATCTGCCCGACCGCAGACGACAGGTGCCTGGCGGGGGTGGCGTCCACCTTGCCGGGGATGCCGTTGAGCCCCTCGCGCAGCAGCGTCTTCAGCGACCATCCCGCGCAGTAGCCCGACAGCATGTCGAGATCGTGGATGTGCAGGTCGCCCTCCCGGTGCGCTCGGCCGACCTCCGGGGAGTAGACGTGGGAGAGCCAGTAGTTCGCCGTGATCTTGCCGGAGGTGTTCAGGATCAGCCCGCCGAGGGAGTACCCCTGGTTGGCGTTGGCGTTGATCCGCCAGTCGGAGCGGTCGAGATACTCGTTGACCGAGTTGGCGACGTCCACCATCGCGTGGCGGGTGTCCCGCAGCCGGTGGTGCTGCTCGCGGTAGACGATGAACGCGCGGGCGGTCGCGGTGTAGCCGGAGTCGACCAGCAGGTGTTCGACAGCGTCCTGGATCTCCTCCAGGTGGGGCGTGCCGCCGCGCCGGGCGAGCCGGACGCCGACCTGGCGGGCGAGCAGGTGCGCCTCCGCCCCGTCGAGCTCTCCCGTCGCCGCTCCTGCCCTGGCGATGGCGGATCGGATCCGGCCGGTGTCGAAGTCGGCGACGGTGCCGTCGCGGCGGGTGATGCTGTCGGGGGCGATGGTCTGCGTCATGGCCTTGCTCAACTCCTGCTGGATCCCGTGGTGGTGCCACAGGCCTGCTGGAGGAGGGTGCGCGGCGGCCATCGCTGACCCGCCCGGACGCCAGCCCTCCCACGAGGCTGCGGTACCGACGCCCCGCGGCGCGGGGCGGCAGGGCAGGTCTTCGGACTCGTGGGCGGGCCTGGCGCGTGCCGGGCCTGGCCTACTGGCCGTCGCTTCCCAGGACTCGCGTCCCAGTGCGTCTGACGGCGGTCGTTCCCACATACCGCTGCGGGGCAGCTCCGGATTCGCACCGGATTCCCTCTTGCGACGACCCACCCTCGCGGCTGGGTCGAACCACTGCGGGACTCACTATATGCGCAGAACTACGCGGTTGTAACTACCCGGCCGCGGTGGTTTCGCACGCGGGTGCCCGGACATCCGGTGAACGGCGGCCCGATCACCGGCGTGTCGGACCGGGAAACCCCCATCCACCTCCGCGACACCACATCTAGTGGTGCTTGCGATCCGTCACCACCATGCGTAGCGTCTGGCCCT
Source organism: Propionicimonas sp. (assembly GCA_031119515.1). Taxonomy (GTDB): domain Bacteria; phylum Actinomycetota; class Actinomycetes; order Propionibacteriales; family Propionibacteriaceae; genus Propionicimonas. The sequence continues at coordinate 125 of JAVHXR010000228.1, read as the reverse complement.
GTCGCAGCGACCAGATGACAACCGTGTGATTCTCGAGGAAGGACTCCCCTCATGGCGATCAAGGTCTACAGCAAGCCGGCCTGTGTGCAGTGCACCGCCACCTACCGCGCCCTCGCCCACGACGA
>JAVHXR010000227.1 GCA_031119515.1 Propionicimonas sp. | reverse complement strand
CACCCCAGGTGAACCGGACGGTGGCCAGCTCAGGCGGGTCGAGGTGCGGCACCACCACGACCCCGCCACCCTCCCCGAGGTCGTCGACCTCGGCTCCGGCGGGACTGACAGGAGGCGTCCGGTCGACCTCGAACAGGACGGCGGCGGCACCAAGGACGTCGTCGCCCTTCACCGCGCACAGCAGGTAGTGACCCTCCTCTGAGGGCAGGTCGACCGGCACGACGGTACCGAGTTGCTCCCAGCTCTCGCCGGCGGCAGGGACGGCGACGCCGGCGGCGTCCCGGTAGGTGGCGGGGTCCTGGCACGCGGTGGCATCCCCGATCGGCACCAGTGCAGTGCGGATCGTTCCCGCCGTCCGTGCGGCCAGGACGGCCCGGGGGAGCTGCTCGAAGGCGTCGCCCTCGCCGCCGCCGCGGAAGCTCCCGCCGCCGGTCTCGGCCCAGACGTCCGAGATCGGCAGCGGGCACTCCGCCAGCAGCGCGAACTCGCCGGTCGGGGTGAAGCAGGAGCCGACCCCGGCCACGCTCTGGGCGTAGCTCGTCTGCGGCACCATCCGCACCCCGCCGGCGGTCACCTCGCAGGGGCGGTTCAGGAAGCACGCGCCGCCCCGGGCGGGGTCCGCGCCGGCGGTCGTGGTGTTGATCATGGCGACCACCGCCGTCGGATCGCCGCTGCTGTCGAGGCTGAGCAGCGGCGATCCGCTCGAGCCCTGGATGATGCCTGGGCAGTCGTTGGACCACGCCCCGAACCACAGCCACAGGAACTCGATCAGGGTGTGCTGGGCGCCGAGGGTGCATTCCCCGCGACGCAGCACCCACTCCTGCGGGAGGAGGTCCTGCACCGGCGCCCCGATGTTGACCACCCGGCTGCCCGCGGCGGGTTCGGCGCCGGTGATCGGGATCGGGCGCAGCCCGAGCGCGACCAGCTCGGCCAGGGACGGCTCCAGCCGCAGGATCGCGGTGTCGGTGTGGCGCATCGTCGAGTAGGCCAGACCGACGACGTCCACCGTCACGGTGTTGTCCTCGTTCCCGGCCGCGGCCAGGAAGGTGGCGGTGCCAGACCACTCCTCATCCAGGGTGGTGCGCTGCGCACTGCGCCCGACGTCGCCGGCGCAGTGTCCGTTGGTCAGCACGTAGGCGGGGCCGTCGGTGACCCCGGTGTCGATCAGGGTTCCGGTGCAGTTGGAGCCGGCGTTCATCACCGCGACGCCGCTGAACCGGGCCAGCTCGGCCAGCGGCAGCGGCTCGGCCGGGGTGGGGAGCAGTGAACTCGGCCGGCTTGTCGGCGTCGGGTCGGGAGGCACCGGCGGAGTGAGGCCACAGCCCGCCAGGACGACCACCAGGAGCACCCCGAGCGACACCAGACGCAGCTTCCTCACCGTTCCCCCTTCGCGATGGATGCCTGATCCTCGCATCCGGGGAGCCCTGCCGGGGTGGCGAATCGCCCAATCTCGGCTGGCGGCCGGCCGGGGCCTAGCCTGATCCCAGGCGCCCCCGCGCCGTCCGTCCACCCGAGCGAGGCCACCGTGTCACCAGCAACCGCCGAACCCGAACCCAGGTTCGTCTCCACCGGCTCGCTTCCGGGACGGGCGAGGGTGCGCGCGCTGGTGGACAGCTGTCACGCCGAGTACAGCGCGGTGGCGCGGGGCCGGGTCTCGACGGTCTACCCCGCGCTGGCCGGGGCCGATCCGGACTGGTTCGGGCTCTGCCTGGCCAGCATCGACGGCGACACCCACGAGGCCGGGGACGCCAGGGCGCCGTTCACCCTGATGAGCGTCTCGAAGCCGTTCGCCTTCGCGCTGGCCTGCGAGGAGCTGGGGGTGGACGCGGTCCGCGGACTCGTCGGGGTGAACGCCACCGGGCTTCCGTTCAACTCGCTGCAGGCTGTCGACCGCACCGCCGACGGCCGGACCAACCCGATGGTGAACGCGGGTGCGATCGCAACCTCGAGCCTCGCGCCCGGAGGGTCGCCCGCCGAGCGGTGGGAGTTCCTGCAGGACGGGTTCTCCCGGTTCGCCGGACGCCGGCTGAGCATGGACGCGGCGACCCTGGAGTCGGCGCGCACCACGAACTTCCGCAACCGCGCGCTCGCCATGCTGCTGGCCGACGTCGACGCGCTGGACGGCGACCCGCTGGCGGCGGTCGACCTGTACACCCGGCAGTGCTGCCTCGAGGTGACGGCGGCCGACATCGCGATGATGGGCGCCACCCTCGCCGACGGCGGGGTGCACCCGGTGACCGGACGGCGGGTGGTGAGCGCCGCGGTCGCGCGGGCGACGCTGGCGGTGATGAGTATCGCGGGGCTGTACGAGAGCTCTGGCGACTGGCTGCTCGACGTCGGCTTCCCGGGGAAGAGCGGGATCAGTGGCGGGATCGTCGCAGTCTCGCCGGGGAAGGGTGCCCTTGGGGTCTTCTCGCCGCCGCTGGACGAGCGGGGCAACAGCGTGCGCGGGCAACTGGTTGCCCGACGGCTGGCGCGCGAACTCGGTCTCGACCTGTTGGGGTCGGTGCCGGTGGGGACGGCGAACCCGCCCTCCCCACCGGCCTGACCTCAGCCGAGGGTCGCGTCGAGGGTGATCTCGATCCCTGCCAGGGCCTTGGAGACCGGGCAGTTGGCCTTGGCGGTCTCGGCAAGCTCGGTGAACTTCGCGGCGTCGAGGCCGGGGACGACAGCGTGGACGCTGAGGTGGCTGCCGGTGATGCCGGTGCCGGGGACGAAGGTCACCCTCGCGCTGGTGTCGAGGCTCTCCGGCGGGGTGCCGTTCTGGGCGAGGGCGTTCGAGAAGGCCATCGAGTAGCACGCCGAGTGGGCGGCGGCGATCAGTTCCTCGGGGGTGGTGACCGCATCCGAACCCTCGGAACGGGCCTTCCAGTTGACGTCGAACGTCCCGATTCCCGAGCTCTCGAAGGAAACCGTGCCGGCGCCCTCGAGAAGGCTTCCCTGCCACGCGGTCCTGGCCTTGCTTGTGACGCTCATCTGTCCTCCGTGGGGTGTTGGCGGGTCGGGCGCTGCCGCGCCCGGGCGCCCCAGCCTAGCTCCGCCCTCCGGCGCTGACGAGGGCGTCGCCCACCGGGCAGAGCAGCTGGACGGCGTCGTGCGGAGCGGTGGTCGGGGGTGGCCGGACGGGCCGGACGCGGCGGTGCCTGCTGGCCGGGGGGGAAATGGGTGAACCCCCGGGCGGGAGGTCTTCTGGAAGAAGACCCACCCGCGGCGCCTCGTCAAGAGGTGGGGGAACGGAAGCGCCCTGCCCGGGGGTGCGAGAGCTTGGGGGGAACTCGCTGGATCCGAGACTACCACCGAAGAGCCGAATTCCAACACTTTTTGTCCCCCTTTGGGGGGACAGGTCGATCCGGCACGGGTCGCGGGGCCCCTCGGGCGGGCGATTTCCCGCTCAGCCAGCGTTCAGCAAGCGTTCAGCGGAAGCTCAGGAGCGCGTCTTCCGCCAGGCGTCCAGCAGGGCGTCCTCCTCCGCCGCGGTGAGACCCGCGACCGCAGCGCCAGGGGTGGCGCGGACCCACCCGAGGGTGTCCCGCGCGGTGTCGGCGAAGGGCCGCAGGCGCAACCCGGCCGCCAGTGACGCGGCCGGGTCGTGGGCGAGCAGGCCGCCCAGTTCCGGACGGGGCACCCACAGCGGCAGCGAGCCGGGCCCGGCCCACGGTGCCACGCCGTGGGCGCGGAGGAAGTCCTGCGGCACCCACGTCCAGTCCGGCTCGGCGCCGCACCCGGTCGCGAGCTGCGCCAGCACGCCGGCCAGCGGCAGCGCAGGGGAGGTGGCGTCGAAGGTGCCCGCGGTGCGGGTCTCGGCCAGTTCCACGAGCCACTCCCCGAGATCGCGGACATCGATCGCCTGGACCAGGTCCCCGGGCTCGCCCGGGGCGAGGACCGCGGGGGACCCGGCGGCCCGGCCGAGCCGCACCGGCCAGTAGGTGAACCGTCCGGTGGGGTCGCCCGGGCCCACGATCAGGCCGGGCCGGACGAGGGCCGCCGAGCCTGCACCCTCCGCGACGAGTTGTTCGCAGGCGACCTTCATCGGCCCGTAGGCGGACGGGTCGACCTTGAGGTCGACGTCGTCGAACCGTGGCTCGACCGTCGCCGCGGCGGTGGTCTGGCCGGGGGTCGCCTCGTCGGCGTAGACGCTGATGCTCGACACGAACACCCAATGAGCCTCCGGCAGCGCCTCGACGGCGGCCTGGACCCGGGAGGGGTGGCGGGCGACGTCGATCACGGCGTCGAAGTCGCGCAGCCCCGCCGGGAATCCTTCCGAGCGGTCGAACCGGACGACGTGGGCGCCGGGCGGCACCGTCCCGGTCAGCCCGCGGTTGGCGCAGGTGACGTCGTGACCGCGCGCCAGCGCCGCGGCCGCCGCGGCACGCGAGAGGAACACCGAACCACCGAGGACGAGCAGCTTCATGGCGGCAACGCTCGCGTCCCCCGGCCGGGTCGGCAAGCCCTTCTGCTCACGGCGGACGCCCGGGAGCGGCGATCCGGGCGACCTCGCCCGGCGGACCGGTCCCTCAGTCGAGGAAGATGTCGCGGAACAGGGCGTCGTCGGGGGTGCCGGGCACGGCGGCGTAGCGGGAGAAGTCGGTGACGCCCTCGCCCCGCAGCACGTCCTCGACGATCAGGGACTGGCCGGTGGACGACCGGCTCGGGCGGCAGAGGACGGCGTGGGCGGCGTCGGCGTAGAGCTCCGGCGTCCGGCTGGCCCGCATCATCTCCTCGCCGCCCAGCGCGTACCGGACGGCCGCGGTGGCGATCGTCGTCTCCGGCCAGAGCGTGTTGGCGGCGACGCCGTCGGCGCTGAACTCGGCGGCCAGGCCGAGCGTCGCCAGCGTCATGCCGTACTTGGCGAGCATGTAGCCGGGGAACGTCCCCAGCCACCTCGGGTTCAGGTTGAGCGGCGGCGACAGCGACAGGATGTGGGGGTTCTCCGACTGCCGGAGGAACGGGAGCGCGGCCCTGGAGAGCATGAAGGTGCCGCGCACGTTCACGTCCTGCATCAGGTCGTACTTCCTGGCATCGAGGTCGAGCGA
>JAVHXR010000226.1:2500-5035 GCA_031119515.1 Propionicimonas sp. | reverse complement strand
ATCCTGGCGTGCACGCAGCCCTCGCCGAAGTGGCCGTAGGGCAGCGCGTTCAGGCCGTGTTCGGCCAGTAACGCGTCGAACCCGCGCAGGTAGGAGCCGAGTTCGGCGGCCGGGACGGCGGCGTCCTCCCAGCCCGGGTACGCCGGACGGTCGAGCGCCGTCTCGGCGAAGCCGGCGCCGTCGGCGCGGATCCGCCAGAGCGCGGCCGCGGCGGCCGCATCCTCCACCAGCCAGCCCTGCAGCGCCCCCGAGTCGGCGACCAGGGCACGGCCGCGTTCGGCCACGTCGGTGGCGTCCTGGCCGGCGAGCTCGGCGAAGATCCAGCCCTCCCCGCGCGGCAGCGGCGGCGGCGTGGCGCCCCTCCTCCCGGCGGCGTCGATGATCCTGCGGTCAAGCCCTTCCAGGGCCGTCGGGCGGTGCGCCAGCAGCGTCGGGACGGCGTCCGCGGCGTCCGCCATGGACGGGTAGCCGAGCGCCACCAGCCGGGTGTGGGCAGGGTCGGTCGCCAGCCGGAGCGTCGCCGAGGTGACAACGGCGAGCGTCCCCTCGCTCCCGGCCAGGAAGGCGGGCACGTTGAAGCCGTGCTCGGGCAGCAGGTGTTCGAGGCTGTAGCCGGAGACCTGGCGGCTGAACCTGCCGAACTCGGTGCGGAGCACCCCCAGGTTGGCCAGGACGAGCGCGTGCAGCGCCCGCAGCACGGGGGAGGGGTGGGCCCGCAGGTCCGTCCGGGAGTCGAGGCTGAGTCGCTCCCCGGTGCCGGTGACGACGTCCAGGCCGACAAGGTTGTCGGCGGTGCGGCCGTAGCCGAGCGCGCGCGGGCCGCAGGCGTTGTTCCCGATCATCCCGCCGATCGTGCAGCGGTTGCTGGTGGACGGGTCGGGGCCGATCCGCAGCCCGTTGCGGCGTACCGCCCGCTGGAGCTGCGCCTGCACCACCCCCGGCTCCACGGTGGCGGTGCGGTCGCCCGGGTCGATCGCCAGGATCCTGCGCAGGTGGCGACCGGCATCCACCACGATCCCGGGGCCGACGGCGTTGCCGGCGCAGGAGGTGCCGGCCCCCCGCATCGTGAGCGGGATGCCCTCGGTGCGGGCGCGGTCGACCAGGGCGGCGAGGTCGTCGGCGCTGCGCGGGAAGGCGACCGCCTGCGGAGTGACCCGGTACAGCGAGGCGTCGTAGGAGTAGAGCGCACGGGTCAGCGTGCTGTGGTCCAGCGCGACCGGCGACTCCATGGCCACACTCTGCCAGTTCCGGACCTGGGATCCGGCGCGCCCGGCCGCGCACGGGGTTGACACCGAGGCCAGGGCAGGGGCAGGATTGGACTATCGAACAGATGTTCGAAAACGAGTCAGGGGAAGGCTCGCCTGGCCCGGCGCGGATGGATCTCGACCCCCATCCGGCGCCGGGCCACCTGTCTTCCGGCTCCGGTGAGCGAGGGGAGTCGCGTGGGCGAGGAGGAGCTCCGCCGGGTGGAATCCGCGCTGGCGACCGCCGAGGCGGCGGTCACGCCGTCGCAGCGCTACCTGGCCGCCCAGCTGGCGGCGCTGCGGGTGGCCGCCCTCGTGATCGCGACCCGCGGCCGGCCCCGGCGGGCCGGCGGCCGGCGGAACGCGTGGGATCTCGTGGCACACCTGGCCCCCGAGCACGCCGAGTGGGCGGGGTACTTCGCGACCACCCAGCTGAAGCAGCAGGCAATCGCCGCCGGGGCGACAGGGCTGGTGTCGGAACGGGAGGCCGACGACCTGCTGCGGGACGCTGGTGCGTTCCGCGACGAGGTGGTGGGCCGGCTGGCCAGGGCTGCCCGGTCCCGCCGCACCGGCTGAGTCACCCCAGCCGGTGCGGCAGGGCAGGTCAGGCCCAGAGCGCCGGTCCGTACTTGACCACCACGGCCGACACCAGGAACACCAGCCACAGGGTGATCACCAGCAGGTCGAGCCCCATCCGCAGCCCCGACTTGAGGGCCTCGTGCACCCTCGGAGCCAGGAACAGGTTGTTGTCGCGGATGTTCACGTGGCTCAGCGAGGTGAACACCAAGGTGGTGGACAGCGTCACGAGCAGGCACCACGGGCAGAGTGCGTTGATGTGGAACATGGACTGGTAGAAGAGCCAGTAGGCGAACCCCAGCCCGACCGTGTAGACGACCTGGGCGGAGAACATGAACCAGCGCGGGAACTTCACCCTGCCGAGGCTCGCGACCGCGATCGTGATCACGACCGGCTCGGCCACGAGGCCGAGAAAGGCATTCGGGAAGCCGAACAGGTTCGCCTGCCAGGTCACCCCGACCTTGCCGCAGCTGATCACCTCGTTGATGTTGCAGCTGAGCGCCGCGTCCGCGTTCCTGGCGAGCTCGATCGCGTCCACCGACAAGACGAAGGAGGCGATCAGGCTCAGCAGGGACGAGAACAGCATGTAGCCGAAGATCCACCGGTCCGACTGCCGGAACCGGTGGATCCGGTCGACGAGGTCGGTCACTTGTTGGCGGCGGCGTCGGTGACGGCGGCCTTGAGCTGGCCGGCCTCGTACATCAGCCCGGTGTTG